>JANOXW010000231.1:0-2538 GCA_031418635.1 Acidobacteriota bacterium | reverse complement strand
CTATCAATTATCAACTATTAACTATTCGCTATCTATCAGAAAAACAAAACTATGACTAAAAGCATTGTTTTAGAAAAAGCGATAAAGTTCGCCCTGCGAATTGTCAAACTCTACCGCTATTTATCGGAAGAAAAAAATGTATATGTCTTGAGCAAGCAAGTTTTAATTTCGGGAACTCATATCGCCAAGTTCATCAAAGACGCAACCAACGCCGAGTCAAGACAAGTATTTTCCAACGATATGCAAACTGCGCTTAAGCGGGCTTCGGAAACGGAATTCTGGCTTTTGATTTTACACGAGGGCGAATATCTTGATGATAAGGCGCACAAATCAATCAATGAAGATTGCGTCGAACTAATCAAAATGCTGACGACAAGCGTCAAAACTTCCAAAGAAAATGTCTGAACTATTAACCGAAACCGCCGATTCGATTTTAACCATCACATTAAACCGCCCCGAAAAGCGCAACGCTCTCAATGATGCGCTAATCAACGCTTTAAAAGACGCATTGCGCGAAGCCGATAGAGATAAATCTTTAAACGCCGTGGTTATCAAAGGCGCGGGTAAAGACTTTTGTTCGGGCGCAGACTTGTCGGCTTTGCAAAAGATTGCGGAATCGGACGTTCTCGAAAACCACGATGATGCGGATAACTTACGCGAACTTTTTTCCATCATCAGACTCGTCAAAGTTCCCGTCATTGCGGCGGTTCACGGCAGAGCATTAGCGGGCGGTTGCGGATTAGCGACGGCGTGCGACCTTGTTTTAGCGACGGCAGACGCGCGATTCGGTTATCCCGAAGTCAAAATCGGCTTTGTTCCCGCGATGGTAATGGCAATTTTGCGCCGTAACGTCTCGGAAAAACGCGCCTTCGCACTCGCCACGCAAGGCTTTGAATTCGATGCTTTAACTGCTCAAAGTTTCGGCTTAATCAACGAAATTTTCCCATCGGAAGAATTTGAAACAAGGGTTAATGAATATGTTTCCGTCTATAAAAAGGTGTTGCGTTCGGCAGTTATCTTGTCAAAACGCCTGTTATATCAAATGGACGGACTGAATTTTGAAGCGGCACTCGCTTCGGGCGTGGACATCAACACGATTGCACGTCTGACCGAAGATTGTCAGACAGGAATCGCCAAGTTTTTGAATAAATGAAACACCAAACAAATGTCAAAACTTAATTACCAACTATGAAAACTTCTACAAAGTTTATAATCCGAAAGGCGCAGATAAATTAGGTGTCGTTTATACGCCGAATGAAATCGTCAGATTTATGATTGACAGCACCGATTGGCTGTTAGACAAGCATTTCAACAAAACTCTCAGCGACAAAGGCGTGGACATTCTCGACCCCGCGACGGGAACGGGAACATTCATCGCCGAACTGATTGACCGCATCAACATTCACGACCTCGAATACAAATACGAACACGAACTGCACGCTAACGAAGTCGCCATTCTGCCGTATTACATCGCCAATCTCAACATCGAATACACCTATCAACAGCGCAAAAGCTCTCATACTGATTGATTAGAAGTAAACTTTAAGTCAAAATAGTAAACGAAATGAATAATCTGCAAATCTTGACCGGCGACAGTCTTACAATTTTGCCCACATTAACGGCTGATTCTGTGCAGTGTTGCGTTACTTCGCCGCCATATTGGGGGTTGCGTGATTACGACCATTCGGCGCAGATCGGAAGCGAGTCATCCCCGGAAATCTACGTTGAAAATCTTGTAAATCTGTTTAGAGAAGTGCGCCGTGTGCTTCGTAAAGACGGAACAGTATGGCTCAACGTCGGTGATGGTTATGCAAGAAATGGCGGAACGGGCAACCACGGACCAAATGCCGCTGTTGGTAATACAAAGAAGCTAATTCAAAAACGTAACTGCAAAGTTCCTGACTGTTGGGGTTTGAAAGATAGAGATTTGTTCGGTTTGCCTTGGCGTGTTGCATTTGCTTTACAAGCGGATGGCTGGATTTTAAGATCACGCATCACTTGGGTTAAATCAAATCCAATGCCCGAAAGCGTTAAAAACAGACCGACAACGGCGACCGAAGAAATTTTTATGTTCGCTAAATCGGTGAAGTATTTTTACGATTCCAATGGAGTTCGAGAGGAAAGCGGTGCAAATCTCCGTAATTTTTGGAACTTGAATCCTGACTCAAGCAAAACAGGACATCCGGCGACGTTTCCGCGAGAATTAGCGAGACGTTGTATTTTGCTCGGTTCACGCGAAGGCGATACTATCCTAGACCCATTCAGCGGTTCGGGAACTACGGGTATTGCGGCAAATGAATTAAACCGTAAAGCAATTTTGATCGAACTAAATCCAACTTACGTTGAAAAAAGCAAAGTCCGCGCTGAACATCTCCAACCGAAATTACAATCAACGGCTGTTAAGTAATCGGACAGAATAGTTTTGTAAATGATTAGATTTCCTGTATTCTTCTGTTGTGCAAAAAAGATTTATTCAACTTACTGAAGAAGAAACCATTACTTTGCAAGAAGGAATGAAAAACGGGACGGCTCATTTGT
>JANOXW010000230.1:0-1741 GCA_031418635.1 Acidobacteriota bacterium | reverse complement strand
CCAAGAGCGGCGGCGAAGTCTGCATCTTTGCCAACCTCTGACATATAAATCTCCGACACTGCCCCTTGCGCCGTCGTCCAACCCGTGGATCCCGCTGCCGTTCGAGAAGGCGTTTTACCGATTTCAACCGCAATAGACTTTTCCCGATCTGGAAGAAAGTAGAGCATTAACTCATGTAGCTGTGGGGTCGGGTTGTACGCCAACCAATGAACGAGTGCATCACTAAATGCTCCGCCCGAAGCGTCTACGCATTTCTTAAACATTGACTGCAAATTGATATTGATCGGTAAAAGCATGTTAGAAGGCACACAAACCAAAGGGTCCGCTAGATACACCTTAAAAAATATTGCCATTATTTATCTCCTATTATGTCGAACTTTATTTTCGATTCAAACTTTTGCCTTTCGGCGACGATAGATTTTGTTTTAATTAGTATTACAACGATCATCAACTCAGAAAAATTAGTTTTCAAAAGACTCTCGAAAAAGGATAGCGTCAGCTGAAAATCAACCTTCCCTGCGATCATCTTCCAAATAATCATGTGTCGGTGCGGGGATATTTGTTTGCACCGGAACTTCTTCACATTTGAATAAACCATTGTTTTTGACAACCCTTCCATTAACATGACCATTTATCCCAGCTGACCAGTCTTCAAGTTCGAATAGACATTTATCTTTTTCAGGAAATTTAACGTAAGTTTTCAGATCAAATTCGGGTGTTGACCTTCCTTTTGCTTGAATACGAAAGAAAACGTCAAATACGTTATCTTTCTCGACGGTTCTCCAAACTTTAATGCTGGTGCATTGTCTTGAGGTTAGCAAAGTAAGATAAGAATCTATTTCGATTACCATCCAATTCAGTGCTGCCTCATTAAGAGTACCTACAAAAGTCGAATACCTACTATTTATAGCGGCTTTCGTAGAACCTTGTTGACGCTCCAAAAAGAGGTTGTTTAGCCAATTTTTAATTTTCTCTTCCATTTTATTTAATTTTCTTCTAATTATTTCTCAAAGCACAAGATGTTTTCAGAAAGACTCAACAGCTTAATTCTCGCGCCGAATATCATTAAGAATAATTATTTATCTACAGTTTGTAAACTACATCAATGAGCAGGTAACTCAAAAACTATTCTCAATTAATTTGTAAAGTGCGGATTGATCCGGCTAGAATAATTTTTCGCGTAGGGCTTTGGTGACGGCTTCGGTTTTTGAGTGGACTTGGAGTTTTTCGTAAATATTCTTCAAGTGAAATGAAACGGTGTGAAAGGAGATTTTCATTTCGCGGGCGGCGGTTTTTTTGTGATGTCCTTCGATAAGGAGTTTTAGAAGTGAAATTTCCTGCGGCGTGAGGCGATAGTCGGCGTGTTCGGGCGGGCGGAAAGTGCGAAAGAGATTGACGACGCGGGCGGCAATCGTCGGCGACATCGGCGAACCGCCTTCGACGGCTTCTTTTAACGCTTCAAGTAATCTCGCGGGCGGCGTGTTTTTGAGCAGATAACCGTTTGCGCCATTGCACAAAGCATCGAAAATTTCGCGGTCGTTATCGTAAATCGTCAGCGCAATAATCGGCACTGACGAGAAAATTTCACGCAGTCGCTCAATGCCTTCAATGCCACTCATTCCGGGCAAACCTAAATCGGTTAAAATAATGTCGGGCTTTTCTCTTTCGATTCGCGCCAGCGCAACTTCCATAGTTCCATAGGCGGCGACGCACTGAAAACCCGCCGTACCGTTTATCAAAA
>JANOXW010000229.1:0-6642 GCA_031418635.1 Acidobacteriota bacterium | reverse complement strand
CTTCGGCGATCTTCATTTCGCCGGAATTATTTTGCGATTTAATGTCCGGTGGCAATTCGACGGTAATGGTCGTTCCCTCATTTTCTAAGCTCCGCACATTTATTGTGCCGTGATGGTCGCGGACAATTTGATAAACAATTGAAAGTCCCAAGCCGGTTCCGCCTGTGGTTGAATTGGAAAAAGGCTCAAACAGTTGTTCAACTTGTTCGGGCAACATTCCGCAACCCGTATCTTTAAATAAAATGCGGATTCGTCCATTGCCGACTTCTCGCAAAACGACGGTCAATTTCCCGCCGTCGGGCATTGCGCCAACGGCGTTTCGTGCCAAATTCCAAAAAATTTGTTTAAGTTGCGTCGGGTCGGCTGAAATCATTATGGGCAATTTGGGCAATTCGGTTTCCAAGACGTGATTTTCCTTGACGTCGGGACTGTGTTTGAGAAGTATGAACGTATCTTTTATCGCTTCGCGCACATCAATTTCCGAAAAATTGCTCACACGCGGACGGGCGTAAGTCAAAAAATTAGTGATTATTTTATTCAGACGGTCTGATTCGCGCAGAATAATCTCCATCAACGAGGCTTGCGAAGATTCGGGCGGAGTTTGCGCCTGCAAAACCTGAATTGCACCGCGCATTGCACCCAACGGATTACGGATTTCGTGTGCCAAACCTGCCGCGACACGCCCGACAGCGGCAAGCCGGTCTTTCCTTCGGATATTTTCTTCCATCGAACGAATGTCCGTTAAATCCTGAAAAGTGATAATCAAACCCGTTGTTTCGCCGTCTTCTGAAAACAAAGGGGAAATGCTGTAACCAAGCCGCACGACAAAATCTTCGGGCGTGATAAAATCTATCTCGAAGCGCGGCGGTTGCTCGTTCAGATTATTGGCTTTTAATGCTTCGGCGACGGAAATTTCGATGTCGCCAAACAACGAAGTAATTGATTTCCCGCGCATCTCTTCGGCTTGATTTCCGGTAATCTCCACCGCCGCCGCGTTAAAAGTATAAATTTTCCCATCTAAATCTGTGGTAATCAAACCGGAACGAATAGACTCGATTATTCTTTCGTGGATAACCCGCAAATTTGCCAGCGTTTTAGCCGTGTGTTTTAGCTCTTCGCCGGAAGCGGAACGGTCTGAAAGGCGCGAAGCAAGTAATCCGACAACCAAAAATGCAACATCATTAAAAGCGATAATTTGAAAAAGTTTTGACGCTTCGGGTGTCGTGCCGTAAGATTCCAACACCGATAAACTTGTCAAAACCGACAAAATCGTAAAAAGAAAAACACAAATCGAAGCAGTAAAAAGCGTGCCTCGTGCGCTCAAAAACAGACTCGAAACGCTGATTAAGACGATGTAAAGCATTATGTAAGGCGAGGTTGAAGTGCCGGTGCGCCAAATCAGCCACGTTATCAACAGCATATCCGTCAAAAATTGCAGTCGAATCTGCCATCTATATTTTTTACTCAACCGCAGAACGAAGAAATAAATAATCGTTAGCCCAACGGAAATCAGGAAAACAAAAAACAAACCCTTCGGAAAATCATCAAAGGAAAGTTTCAAACGTCCGCTGTTCCACACCCAACTTGCCACCAAAAGCAAAAAAATGACCAACAAACGCCCGATAATCAAGGTTTGTATCTTCTGCGTTAACTTCGGGTTGGCTGAAAATTCTTTTTCGTTTAAACTGAACATACTTATTTAAAGTAAAAAGTAAAAATTATAAAAAAATATGAGTGAGATTGAAGTTGCCGATAATTCGCCTGTTTTTGACCAGCGTCCGTGGGGAAGTTTTACGGTTTTGGACGAAGGCGACGGCTATAAAGTCAAACGTCTTGAGGTTTTGCCACAAAAGCGGCTTAGTTATCAAAAACACGCCCGCCGCGCCGAACATTGGTTCGTTGTGCGCGGCATTGCTAAGGTAACATTAAACGGTGTGGAAATTCTAGTAAAAAATGGCGAAGCCGTTGATATTGCCGTCGGCACGGCGCACCGCGTCGAAAATCCCGACGCTTCGGAGTTGCTGATTTTTATCGAAACGCAAACCGGCGACTATTTCGGCGAAGACGATATTGTTCGTTTAGAAGACGACTTCGGCAGAATCGAATAACGTCCATATTAAAAAATAGCTAAAGCGATTTGCTTAATAATGTCTGCCGTTTCTTTTGGCTTTTCAAACGGAAAAAGATGCGTTCCTTCGATAAACTGAAATTTAATTGGAAAATGTTTTTTCATAAAACCTAACCGCGCCATCCGTGCTTCGTGTGAATCAGTTCCGCCGATATAAAATGCGGGAACTTTTAATTTCCCGCGCAATTTCGGCAAATAATGAGGCAAAGTTTGATAAATTTTTCCCTCAATATTAGGACGAAAAAATAATTCCACGCCTTTGTCCGTTTCAACCGTTCCGTATTCGATATAATCGCGCAAAACGTCTTCGTCAAATTTAGCAAACTTTTCCTTTTTCTTAAAATGTTCAAATGCTTCGTCTTTCGATTTCCAAGTTGAGCGTCTAACCCTCGTTGTTTTGACCAACGGCGAATTATCCATCCGATTCGTGAGCTTCAAAAATCTAATTCCCGCACTGCTCAAACGGCTGATTATCGGCGCATCGAGCAAAATAATCGCCTTGTAAAGTTCAGGATTTTCAACCGCCACGAGAAAATGCAAAATTCCGCCAAGCGAATGTCCGACACCGATAATTTTCTCGGTGTAACGCTTTTCGATTTCTTCGCGCAGTTCATCTCGCAGCCGTTCCCAACCGTCGGTTACGGGAAATTTCGGATTATGCGCGTGGCGCGGCAAATAATTTATTTCAAAATTATCTTCTAAATAGGAAAAAAGTTTGTTATAAGTTTGTGCGGGAAAACCGTTGGCGTGAGCGAAATGGATTTTGTCTTTGGTCATTTGTCCTTTATTTTCGGGGGATTTAGCGCATATTTATGAATTCCCAATAACCAACATCAACCCATCTGCCGAGTTTGTAGCCGACTTCGCGGAAATGCGCGACTTTTGAAAAACCCAATTTTTCGTGAAACCTGACACTCGCATCGTTTGGCAACGATATTCCTGCAAATATCGCGTGAATATCGGTGTCGGCGAGTTCGTCAAATAATTGCATATAAAGTTCCGTGCCGATGCCTTTTTGCTTGGCGGCATTTTTGACATAAATTGAAACTTCCGCCGAAAAAGCATACGCCTGCCGCAACTTGAACTGCGTCGCGTAAGCATAACCGTAAATTTCACCATATTCTTCGGCGACGAGATACGGATAATTTTTGATAACTTCACTAATGCGCTTCTGCATTTCTTCCGCGCCCAAAGACTCGGTTTCAAAGGTGTGATGCGTTTTTTGAATATAGTAATTATAGACTTCGGCAATCTGCGCGGCATCAGCTAAATTTACAGGTCGAATATTCATTTCTAATCATCAATCGAAAGATTGAAGGCTTGGCGAATAGTTTTTCTTAATAAATTTTCCGCGCGGCAGAGCCGCGAGGTATTGAATCGAAATTTTTATTTTTCCTTATTTCCGTAGCAGATCTACGGGGAATTAAACCTATAAGGAACGATTAAATGACAATGCTCAACCGATTGGTGAGATTGTTCTTTGGTAGCGGCAAAACCCGGATAACGATAGGCAACGGCAAAAACCGTCAGTTCGGTCAAACATTCTTCTAAATCAGTCCAATCAGTTTCAATTTGCAAAACTGAATCGAACAAATTAAGCAAATCGTGTGTTCTTCTAAAAGAAACGTCAGCATCAAAAAGACGCGCTTTTAGATATTTTTCGGCACATTGTTGAGCGTGAAAGCAAACCGCATCATAATTCGGATTCTCCAATGTTTGATGTTCACGCATCATTGTCGCCCAATCGCCTTCGGCTTTTGTAATCCATTCTTCAGTTGTCGGCTTCATAGAGAATTTTCCCCTTTTCAATTATTTCACGAATAAAAAAATCTTCCATTTCACTTCTTTCCTTTATTTGCGCGGGAGTTTTTACCAAAACATCAAGCGGAAAGGTTGATTTTAACCGACGGCGAACTTTAACCATTTGCTCTAATTCATTTCCTTCGTAAGCCATTACGACTAACAGATCAATGTCCGAATCCTCATTCGGCTTGCCGTAAGCGTGTGAACCGAACAAAATAATTTTCTGCGGACTAAAGCCTTCGACAATTTGCCGACACAGATTTTTTATTTGGGCGTTAATTTTCACGATATTTATTTAACTCCATTTTCGCAATTGATTCAAGATGAACTTCATCAGGACCGTCGGCAAGCCGCAAAGTTCGGGCGTAAGCCCAAAAATTTGCCAACGGAAAATCTTGGCAAACGCCGCCGCCGCCGTGCGTTTGAATGGCGCGGTCAATTATTTTCAAAGCCATATTCGGCACGATGGCTTTGATCATCGCAATCTCGCCACGCGCCGCTTTGTTGCCAACCGTGTCCATCAACCACGCACATTTCAAAACCAACAAACGTGCCTGTTCGATTGCCATTCGTGCCTCCGCAATCCAATGCCTAACAACGCCTTGTTCGGAGATTTTTTTGCCAAAAGCATATCTTTCGTTAGCGCGTTTCGTCATCAATTCGAGTGAGCGTTCGGCAACTCCAATCATTCGCATACAATGATGAACTCTGCCCGGACCTAAACGTCCTTGCGCGATTTCAAAACCGCGACCTTCGCCGAGAAGTAAATTTGAAGCCGGAACGCGCACATTTTCAAACGAGATTTCAGCGTGTCCATTCGGCGCATCGTCGTAGCCGAAAACATTTAAAACGCGCTCGACTTTCACACCTTCCGCATCCATCGGCACAAGAATCATTGATTGTTGACGATGCCTTTCCGCCGTTTCGTCAGTTTTGCCCATAAAAATAGAGATTTTACAACGCGCATCGCCCGCGCCGGTTGACCACCATTTTCTGCCATTTAAAATGTAATCATCGCCGTCTTTTTTGATTGACGAACAAATATTGGTTGCATCCGACGAAGCCACTTCAGGTTCAGTCATCGAAAAACACGACCTAATTTCACCGTCAAGAAGCGGTTTCAGCCAAGTTTCTTTTTGCGCGTCCGTGCCGTAGCGTTCGAGAACTTCCATATTTCCCGTGTCCGGCGCAGAACAATTAAAAACTTCCGACGACCAAAAAACCTTGCCCATAATTTCGGCAAGCGGCGCGTATTCGAGATTTTTTAAACCCGAAACTTCGGGCAAAAACAAATTCCACAAACCTTCGCTTTTCGCCTTCGATTTCAAATCCTCAATCAATTGCAAAGGCTGCCAACGATTCCCTGAATTGATTTCATTTTCGTAGGCATTTTCATTCGGATAAATATTTTCATCCATAAATTGACGCAATTTGTTTTGCAGTTCGCTCGTTTTCGTTGAATAATCGAAGTTCATAAATTTGTTAAAAGAAATCACAGATTAACATACAATTTCGATGACTTTCCATTTCAGCAGAAAGTATTTTCTGCTCACGATAATTATTTTCGCTATCGAAGTTTTGATCGCGCTTTTTGTCAAAGATACAATTGTTCGCCCGTTCGTTGGCGATGTTTTGGTTGTTGTCTTGATATATTGTTTTTTGCAGATATTTTTAACTTTTTCGCATTGGAAAATTGCGCTCGGTGTTTTAATTTTTGCGTGTTTGATCGAGATTTTGCAATACTTTGATTTTGTAAAAGTAATTGGATTGGAAAATAATCGTATAATTTCCATTGCGCTCGGCAGAACTTTTGAATGGACAGATTTTGCGGCTTATTTCGTAGGATTTTTAATGATAATTTTCAGCGAAAATTTTAGAATCAGGAGTAAAAACAAATGAGCGTAGATTTTTATCAAGATGCCCGACGGTATGATTTATTTGAAGGTGAATTTGCGACGGGAAATTTTCTTGATTTTTATGTGCGGCAAATAAAACGATACGGCGAACCCGTCTTAGAACTTGCTTGCGGTTCGGGACGTTTGACAATTCCGTTGGCGGAAAAAACCTTTAATATTAAAGGTTTAGATATTTCAGACGAGATGTTGAACTTGGCAAAAGAAAAGGCGAAACGTCGAAACATCGAACTCGATTTGGTCAAAGGCGATATGACTGATTTCGATTTGAACGAAAAATTCAAATTGATTTTTGTTCCTGCTCAAAGCCTTTCGCATCTTTACGATGTTTCCACAATCGAAAAATGTTTCGCTTGCGTTAAAAAACATCTGACAGATGATGGCAGATTTTTAATCGAACTTTTTAATCCGTCGCTTGAGATTCTCCTGCAAAAACCTGACAAAATTTATCCGCAAGGCAACATCGGAAACATTGCGGTTGATTCAAAATCTTCTTACGATTCAGCCACGCAAATAAAACATATCGAACTGATTTTTCGTGAAGGTAATGGCAAGCCCGATCCGACTTTAACTTTCAAAATGCGGCAATTTTTCCCGCAAGAAATTGATGCGTTGCTAAAATACAACGGTTTTCGGATTGAACAAAAATTCGGCGATTACCTCGAAAGTGCATTCAATTCCGATTCGCCAAAGCAACTGATTATTTGTCAAAAAATATGAACGACACAAAACCGATTAGACCAGGCGAAGAACTAAACGCCGCGAATCTGGAAACATTTTTGCAAGTAAATCTTGGTG
>JANOXW010000228.1:0-2545 GCA_031418635.1 Acidobacteriota bacterium | reverse complement strand
GCACAAACAACTGAGCAAAAGCAAAAGGGAAACGATTAGTTACTTCATATTTCTCCTAAACAAGAAACCGACGGATTTGAAGTCCCGGCTGACTTCATTTTCCATCAGAACCACGCCCGAAGAGCGGCAAGAAATCATTTGTAATGCTAGTGACCTTTCAAGTCCTATTTTCTTTAACATAAATCACCTAATCCTTAACACAGCGAAAGCCTGAGTTTCCATAATCTTTTTCATCTCTCGCCCCCCAAAATCTCCTAAAAGTAACGGTAGCTGTGGTTTTTGGATTTTCATAATAACCGCCTCGAATTACTTTTGGCGAAAGGGTTTTCGTTGCTGTAAGAATAGATTTACCGTCTTTATAATACTTTGCGTCGTCTGCTGTCCATTCCCAAGCATTTCCAACCATATCAAACGCTCCAAACGGTGATTGTCCTTGATATGAACCAACATCTTTCATTTCTTTACTTACACCATTAGCATTTGCCATATTTTCCTTCCATTCGTTACCCCATGGATAAATTCTGCCGTCCGTTCCGCGAGCCGCAAACTCCCATTCTGCTTCGGTTGGCAGACGCTTCCCCGCCCATTTTGCGAAGGCATTAGCATCATCCCAATTCACGCCCGTTACAGGTCTTTTTTCCCAACCTGTCGGAATATCCCGACTTTTCCAATTGTGCGGCTGTTTGTAATTTGTCGCGTCAATAAACTTTTTATAATCATTGCAAGTAACTTCCGTCAAGTCAATAAAAAACGGTTTGACGGAAACCTGATGCGCGGGTTTTTCAAACTCATCACCGTCGTCGCTGCCCATCATAAAATTGCCGCCCGGAATATAAGCCATTCCCGGCGGCATGTTCGGGTTTGGCTGCGATTCGGTTAAAGTGTTGCTGTTTGAAAGGTTTTCTATCGAAGAATTATTGTTAGAAACGGTTGCCTTTTCATTTCCGCTAAAAAGCCACCAAGTAAAGCCGACGAGTCCGATGAAAAGTATAAAAAAGATAACGCTGAATGCGCCGACAAGCAAAAACATTTTGTTATTTGATTTAGATTCAATTTTAGAAAAAGGAACTTCGGCGGATTGTAGATTTACTTCTTGATTTTCAACCGACGGCAAAGGTTCGTCGGGAATGGTGATTGGTCGGCTATCTTCAAAATGCAGGATTTCTTGAGACGGCGCAACGGGCGCGATAAATTCATCGGTCTGAAACAATTTACTTTTTTCAGCGGGGAAAAGTTCGTCTAAAAGCAATTCGGCATCTTCAAAAACTTGCGACAAATCTTCTCGTTCATCAGTTGCGTCCAAACTTTCGGCAGGTTTGACAAAAACTTCCGTCGGCACGTTCATTTGCAAAGGTAAATCATATTGGTTTTCATCTCTTTCGGTTTCCTGTGCTTTTTCGCCGACAAAATTGAGAAGCTCGGTTTTTTCTTCAGTTTTTGTTTTCTCGATAGCTTCAAATTGTTCTTCGGCGGAAATCTCCAAAATTTCACCAACCCTAAATTCTTCGGTTTTTTCCACCACATTTTCAGATTCGATAATCTCATTCGAGTCGGCGGATGGAACAGTTTCGAGAACTTCGGTAACGACAAACGGACTTGAATAATCTTCCGGCAAAATTTCGCTCGAAAGCGGGAGCGAAGGTTTTGGAATTATCGGCTCGGAAATTTGTGGCAGAGCAACAACGGTTTGATTAGACGCATAGTCCGCTTTGTAAGCGATGGTCGCGGCTTTGATAAGTTCTTGGGTCAGCGCAGAAGCCGTTTGCGGACGATTTTCGCGGCGTTTGTCGAGAGCCGAAAGAATGACCGCTTCGACACCGGACGCGATGTTCGGATTGATGGCGCGTGGCGGTGGCGGCGGCATTTGCACTTGATAAATGGTGACGGCTGACGCGGCGGCGGATTTAAACGGAACTGTGCCGCAAAGCATTTCATACAAAACGATGCCGACGCTATAAATATCCGACCGCGCATCGAGCGCGTCTCCCATACATTGTTCGGGCGACATATATTGCGGCGTTCCCATCGTGTTGCCGTCCTGCGTCAAACTGATGTCGGTTTGGTTGTAAAGTTTGGCGATGCCGAAATCCAAAACTTTGATGTGCCAACCCGTTTCGCTTTGCTTGGCGATAATGTTTTCGGGTTTGATGTCGCGGTGAACGATGCCCAACCGATGCGCTTCGTCGAGTGCCGCGCAAACTTGCGCCGTCGTCGTAACGGCAAATTCGAGCGGCAAAATATTCGTGGAATTGATGATTTGCCTGAGCGTCAAACCTTCGGCGAGTTCCATCAAAAGATACGGCAGATTGTGAACGGCGGAAATGCCGACATCGTAAAGCGCGACAATATTTCGATGGCGCAGTTTCGTCGCGGTAATGGCTTCACGGCGAAATCTTTCAGCCGCTTGTGGATTTGAAGCAAGATGCGCGTGAAGAATCTTTATCGCCACGCAATCGCCAATCAAAAGCCGCGTCGCTTTATAAACATCGCCCATTCCGCCCGAACCGAGTTTCCCGTCAATTCGATATTTCCCGT
This sequence comes from Acidobacteriota bacterium, assembly GCA_031418635.1. Taxonomy (GTDB): domain Bacteria; phylum Acidobacteriota; class Blastocatellia; order Pyrinomonadales; family Pyrinomonadaceae. The sequence goes on along the minus strand of JANOXW010000228.1, from coordinate 10 downwards.
CCAGCGTTTG
>JANOXW010000227.1:0-1789 GCA_031418635.1 Acidobacteriota bacterium | reverse complement strand
GTTCGGAATAAGTGAAAAGTGAAAGGTGAAAAATGATAAATAAAGCGAGTGAAAATCTATCACTTATCAGCTATCACCTTTCACTTATTCCGAAGAAAAATTGGTCTAAATCAAACAATCATAAATCACGAAATAATTTCCTTTACGAGTTCAAATTTTCTCGACGGTTTTTCCACACTAATTTTATACGCCATTTGCAATTTTGCCAAGACTTTCGCTGCTTGTCCTTCATTGCGGCAAAAGAGCGTTCCAACGGGAGCGTGTTCCTCGACTTTATCGCCCAATTTTTTGTCGCACGAATAACCGACGGCGTAATCAATCTTGTCATCAATCTGAAACCTTCCGCCACCGATTGACGCAACGGCTTTGCCGATTTCAGTTGCGTCAATCTCCAAGACATAACCGCTTTCGGGCGATTTGATTTTTACTTCGAGTAAGTTTTTGTCCAAAAGCATTTCGGGCGCGTCACAGATTTTCGGATTTCCGCCTTGCGCTTCGATATTGGCGCGAAACTTTTCTAATGCTTCACCATTTGCTAAAACATTATTTATTTTCAATTTAGCATTTTTAATCGAATCGCAAACGGCGGTCAAAACCAAAATTCGCGCTGTCAATTCGATTGACAAGTCGAGCGTTTGTCTGGAAAGTTTGTCGGTTTCGTTTCGCAAAATCTTTAGACACTCAAAAACCTCCAGCGCGTTGCCGACATATTTGCCAAGCGGTTGGTTCATATCGCTGATTACGGCTTCGGTTTTCACACCGCACGCTGTTCCCGTTTTGACCAACGCTTTGGCGAGTTTTCGCGCTTCGCGTTCGCTCTGCATAAACGCGCCGCTGCCAGTTTTGACATCCAAACAGAGCGCATCTAAACCTTCCGCCAACTTTTTCGACATAATCGAACCGACAATCATCGGAATTGATTCGATGGTCGCCGTCGCATCGCGCAAAGCATAAAGTTTTTTGTCTGCAGGCGCGATTTCGGCAGTTTGTCCCGTCATCGCAAAACCGTATTCTTTAACGATTTTCTTAAATTCTTCGATTGAGAGATTAACATTATAATTCGGAATTGATTCGAGTTTGTCGAGCGTTCCACCCGTGTGTCCGAGTCCGCGTCCGGAAATCATCGGCACGGCAACACCACATGCCGCCGCTATCGGCGCAATCAAAAGCGAAGTTTTATCGCCGACTCCGCCCGTCGAGTGTTTGTCGGCAACGGGCGCGTCCAGTTCGGAAAAATCCAAAACTTCGCCCGAATTGAGCATCGCTTCGGTCAAAGCATTCTGCTCCGATTGACGCAAACCGTTGATAAACATCGCCATCACGAGCGCGGAAATCTGATAATCAGCCCAAGTTTCGTCGCACACGCCTTTGATAAAAGTATTTATTTCCGCCGTCGAAAATTTCCCGCCGTCGCGTTTTTTTCGGATTAAATCTTGTGGATTCATTGATGTAACCTTATCAAAATTAATTCAATTTAATAAGCCCGCGCAAACACGACTCTTTGGTTTGACGGTTTGCCTGAATAAACACACTTGCCTTCTTCCGTTTGGCTGTCAAAAGGAATGCAGCGAATCGTCGCTTTGGTTTCCTCCTTGATTTTTTCTTCGGTTTCGCCTATGCCGTCCCAATGTGCGAGAATGAAGCCGCCTTTTTCAATTTGCGTCTTGAAGTCTTCCCAAGTATCAATCATAAAAGTATTTTCATCACGGAATTTAACGGCTTTTTGATAAATGTTTATCTGAATTTCGTCAAGCAAATCTTTGATGTAATCAGCGATATTTTCAATCGG
>JANOXW010000226.1:0-1635 GCA_031418635.1 Acidobacteriota bacterium | reverse complement strand
TCGCAAAATCGCCCGCCGCAGACGCTCAAAAAAAGGCGGACGATAATCAAAATACTTTTCGAGTCCTTTTATGCCTTCATCAATCAAGTAAAAACCGATGTGTGAGCATCTTTCGTCTTTCGGATTGGCTTGTTCGGCAAGTTCAACCGTGAATGCGGCAACTTCAAGTTCATCGGTTTTCGTGCGTTTGGCAATTTTTTCAATAACATTGCGGTAACGATCACGGGTTTTAAAATCCATCTGCGAATAAATGTTCGGCGGGTCTTTTTTCAAGATCTGATCAACGAGGCTGACGTTTTCAAAAAAATTCTGCCAATTAAGCGTCGAGAGCAGACGCATACTCGTGATAATATTGCCGACCGTAACCTGAGTTGCAGATTGGCGGTGATGCTCCGATTGGACGATTTGCTCGATATTTTCGCCTTGATTTTGCAGTCTTTTCTCCAGCCAATCAATTAAAGGATTGATGGACGGGTCTTGATCGCGGAGACGACGCGCAATTTGGGCGATAAAGGCGTGTCCGAAAACCGGTTGTTTGCCCAAACGCTTGGTTAGCAATGACAATAATTCATCAGGCTCTTTTTCAGCGAGTTCAAGAAGTTGGTCGGCAAGCACGTCGGCTTCTTCGCGTTCCTCGCGGGCGGTTACAATCCGCGAAGCTAATCTTCGCAAATTTTCTACTAAAGCAATCCGCAAAGTAATCGCCGATGCCCATAATTCGCCAATTTTAAGCGGCGTCACGGTCTGAAACGAGTGGAAAAATCTTTTTAGTGTTTCAACCTCTAAACGACTGTCCGTATGCGCGATAATTGTTAAGGCAATGGCGTAAATACGCGGATAACCCGCAAAATCTCCCTCGGGCAATTTTGGCAATTCACGATAATAACCCTTCGGCAAATCTTCGCGTATTTCGCGCAATTGTTCCTCAATAATGTGAAAATTATCCACCAGCCATTCGGCGGCAGGCGTAATAGCCCGTTCATTGCGAATCGCATCGGCAAGAGAACGATACGCTGCAACGAGAACTTTCCCGTTATCCTCTAAACGCGGAAGTAATTTCGGAAAAATTTTAGGTTGAGTTACTACTTTTTGTTCTTTAGCGAGAATTTGGGCAAATTGCTCAAGCCGTTCCAAACTGAACAATTCGGCGCGAATTGGTTCTTCATCTTCTTTATTTATAAAGGTATTCTGAGATTTAGTGAACTTTAATTCCGATAACTTTTTCATTGCCAACCCGCCTCGATGTGTGTAAATTTCAATCTTACCTTAAATTCTATCAATGAGCTGATATAAAGACACTGTGTGAAGTTTTTCTTTGGTTTAGATTGATTTTACACTTTTGAGAACATTATCCTCAAATGCTCCGCATCAGGCGTTACGCTGTCGTCAATTCATCCTGAACCGTATTTACATCTTTATCGCCGCGTCCCGATAAATTTACAATCATCGTTTCATTCGGCGACATTTCGGGCGCGAGTTTTAGTGCATAAGCGATGCCGTGTGCCGATTCTAGTGCGGGAATAATGCCATCGGTTTGTGATAAAACCTGAAATGATTCGAGTGACTCGGCATCGTTTGCCGAAACATATTCAGTGCGTCCGATGACGCGCAAATAAGCGTGTTCGGGTCCGATTG
>JANOXW010000225.1:0-7381 GCA_031418635.1 Acidobacteriota bacterium | reverse complement strand
ACGATGTCGCCGTTCGGGTCGCGCCCTAACCAAATGCTGTCTTTTGTAACTTTAAACGGAGATGACGATGAATGTCCGCTCAAAAATTCGAGATGAACGGTTTGCGAAACTTGCGGCTGATGCGGCTTGATTTGATTAGATAAATTTGGCGGCGGCGTTTGTGGAACTATTGGGTTTGGCAATGAGATTGGCACAGGTTGAAAAGATTGTGGCAAATAATCTGACGGTGCGGCTTTAACTTCAAACCAAATAACCCGCAAAATCGGTCCTTGGTTGCCGAATTGAAGTCTGTTTCCGACTTGCACAACTTGCGGTTGCGCGAGTTTTTGACCGTCAATAAATGTTCCGAAACTCGAATTTAAATCTTGCAGAAACCATTGCCCATTCATCAGGCGCAGTTCGGCGTGATGGCGCGAAACCATCGGAAACATCGTATTGTCAAAAACAATATCGCAGTCCGCCGGATCACGCCCGAAGCGAATCATTGCTTGATTAAAAGATTGTTCGGACAATTGTCCGCCATTGCGTTCTTCGGCTAAAACTAACTTCATTGGTGATAAGTTTGAAATGAAAACTGTTTTGCCATAATTTTAGCTTAAAAAAGTGAAAAAGTGAAAAAGTAAAAAGTTTATTGACTTCTCGCAAACAACTTTTTCACCTTTTCACTTTTTTACTTCTAAACTTTAAAAATTCAGATTCGGTTCAAAAGTGTCCAAAACACCGGCAAGTTCGCCTTTGACACCGACATCTTCGGCACTTTTAACTTCGGGCGAAAGGGAAGTAGCGATCATTGTAATGGCATATCCATTTTGCATTCCGACTCTGGTTGTCGGAATCCACAGCCGTTTGCCCCAAATCATAACTTGTTCGCCGCCGGAAGTTTTTGTTTCACCTTGAAAAACTATTTCATAAACACGCCAACCGTTATTTATCGTTTTTTCGCCTTGTGAAATGAGTTTATAAGTCGGTAAATCATTTTTCTTCAAATACTCGCTGGTTTCCTTGACCAAAGCAGGAAAAAGTTCGCGGTCAGCTTTGAAAGTTCCTTTGCTGTCGTAATAGCTGACCAACATTTGTTCGATGGGTAAGTTGTTCGGCGCATTTTTTGAAATGTCCAAAAATTTACCACGCACACCTTTTTCTTTCACTTCTTTTATTACATTTTGTTTCCAATCATTCGGATAATAAAGCGAAAAACCGAGAAAGTTTTTCGCGGTGTCGCCTTTCAAATTTTCTTTGTTGTTTTGGAAATAAGTTGTATTTGCCGGTTGTGAAATAGTTCGCGGCACAGGCGTTTTTTCAGACGGTGCGACAACATCTGCCTTTTCTGTCGCTTTTGGCACAACTACGGTTTCGGTTGGACGACTCAACATATATTGCCATAACCCCCAAATTGCAACAAAAAGAACCGCTAAACCGAGAATTGCCAACCAAGTCCGATTCGAACTTGCAACTTTCGGTATTTCGGGAGAGCGTTTTTCCCAAGCAAGTTCCTCCGTTGATTGGACATTGGCAATTTCTAACTCTTCTTCATCTTTTTCAAAAGCAATGCCCGGTGAAATATGAATGTCGGATTTTACCGGAGAAATTTCAACCTCCGGCGTTTCTTTTGCAACTTCAGGAAAAATACCAACCGGCGCATTTTTGACAACCTCAGATTGTTCAACTCCGGTTTTATCAGCGATTAGCTCGATCTCGTCGTTATTTATGCGTTTTTCCCAGGGGGCGACGGTGGTCAACGCATTGAACAAAGCGTCGCCGAAGTCCCGCGCTTTCGGGTAGCGTTCCAACGGATTAAAAGACAGACCTTTTTCAAGAATTTCATCAACCAGCGGAGGCAAATCGAGTCGCAGATTTGTCGGATGAATCTTTAAACCCGCTTTTTGGGCGGCTTGTAAAGTTTCCGCAGACGAGGCGTTAAAAGGCAGACGATTGGTCAACATTTGATACGCAATGACGGCTAACGAATAAATATCGCTGGCGTAAGAAGCGAGATTACCGCTAACTTGTTCGGGTGCTTTGTAATTGAGATTTTTACTAATTAAACTACTTTTTGAAACATCGAAATTAGTTACTTTGACTTGTTCATTGCCGATTTCGGAAACTGACAGAATTATATTTTCAGGTTTCAGATTGCGATGCAAAACCCCGTTTTGATGAACTTCGCTCAAGGCATACGCGACTTGACGGATAATACGGGCAGTTCGCAAACCATTGAATTGTCCGGTTTGTTTGAGCCTTGCGCCAACCGATTTGCCTTCGACATATTCGGAAACGATGAACGGATTGCCTTCTGATAATTCACCTGAATCTAAAATTCGAGCAATATTCGGATGATTGATGAGCGAGAGCGAAATTCTTTCTTCGGCGAAAATCTGGTTGGTAAAATCGTCATTCGTATCTTCTTCCATCAAAACTCTGACGACGACTTTTTTATCAGCCGCAAGTTTGTCAATAGCAAGATAACTAATGCTTGAATCATCTTCGCCGATTTTTTCGATGATTGAATAACGACCTTTGACAGTTTGTTCAAGTAACGCATTAGGGTTTGCCCAAGTTAAAGCCGGTCTGCCTGTCGGATTTGTTTGACGGTTGCCAAGCGTTGCCTGACTCGCCGGAATATCATTTAGCTTAATAATACGCGGCAGAGGTTTTTGCGGTAACGGTTGAACTTCGGGTTTTGGTTTTAATTCGGTTTGTTTCGGTCGAATAACCGGCGGTTTGGATGGCGACGCAAAACTTTTCGGCAATGGCGGTAGCGGCGCAATTTTAGTGAATCGCGGGCTTGACGAAAGTTTTTTGTCCAAATCATCGGTTGATGAAATTTTGCCTAATAGATTTGAAAAAACGCTGCTTGATTGATTGGCAGATTTAGCAGCAGACGGCATAGGCAACAGCCTGTTACCTTCGTTGGTGCAAAATCTTTGCGTTCCTTCTTCGTAAGTTTGCTGACATTTTGGACAATAAAGCATCGTTTCCTTATTTGTTGAGACAGACATTTAATTGCAACCTCTCTAATAAAATTAGGCGTTTTTGATAAAACACTATCAACAAAAACGCTTAATTCAGTGAGATTTTCAATAAACACAAAATAAATTAAGCAGGTAAGAATAAGTGATAAGTGGTGAATGGTGAAAGTTAAATTCAAACCCTGTCTTTCTATACAGTTAAAACTTTCAAAATATTCTCACCCGCGTAATAAATTTGAGTTCAGTTCAAGCAAATCTGAACTTATTTTTGGATTTTTATCAATTTTTCAAAGACTTGGCTAGTTTATCCGCCAAAGCTGATTTTGCTTTGTCAAGCGCAATGGCTTGACGATAAACGCGCTCGGCATCGTTTGTTTTGCCGACGCGCAAATAGCCGTCGCCAACCGTTTCAAACTCTTGGGCAAGCCGTTTTTTCTCGTTCGGCGAAACAACAGTCAAAGCCTTCATCAGATATTTTTCCGCGTCATTAAATTTTTCGCGGCGCATCGCCAGAGAACCTAAAAGTTTGTAAGAAACAAAACTATTCGGACTGACTTCGGCACTTTTTTTCAAGATTTTTTCCGCTTCGTCATAACTGCCGCGAATCGTCAAAGCGCGTCCAAGCAGATAAAGTGCCGTCGGGTTTTTTGCGTCTTGCACTAAGGCACGACGCAAAAGTTGTTCGGATTCGTTATATCGTTGTTGTGATTGCATTACGTCAGCTACCAAAATCATTGTCGGCACATCTGTCGAGAGTTGAATCGCTGTGCTATATGCGGCGGACGATTCATTAACCGCGCCTTTGCGCCGCAAAAGTCTGCCAAGATGCGCGTAGGCGAGCGCAAACGTCGAATCGAGGCCAATCGCTTTTTTGTAAGCGTTCTGCGTTTCGTCGGAAATTTTGCCTTGAAGTTCGAGGGCAACACCGAGTTGGTCAAAAGCAACCGCATTGCCCGCGTCGAGTTTAATTGCCTGTCGCGCTATTTGCTCGGCTTCGGCGTATCTGTTGCTCAAATTTTCGCTCGCAATCGGTTGCGTCAACACAAAACTCAAAGCGATATACGCATCGGAACTGGTCGGTTCGAGTTGAATTGCCGTTCGATAGGCGCGTTCTGCCTCTTCCCAACGCTGTTGGTCGCTGAATAGATTTCCAAGCCCGTAAATAGCGCGTGAATCACCGTTTTTCAGACTTTGAGCGCGAAGATAAGAGGCTTCGGCTTGAGCGTAATCGCGTTCATCTCGCGCTGCGTTGCCGGCTTCAATCGCTTTTTCAAACAGGTCATCGAAATTTTCTACGATCGGTGTCGGCTGTCCGACTTTTATCACAATGTTGTTTGGCGGCGGCGGTTGTGGTTTTGGAATGAAAGCCGTTGCAGAAGGCTTGCTCTTTTTTATCTCAACCTTTTTTTTCGCATTCGTTGGCTTAGTTGTGTTTTTAGGATTAGTTTTAGAAGTGTTTTTAGTTGTTTTGGCAGTTTCTTTCTTGTCATTAGTTGGACGAGGTTTGCTAACGGTTTTTTGACTCACGATTGGAGAACTTTTTTTTACCGTTGGTTTAGAAGGTGTCGGTTTTGAGGAATTGAAAAGCCCGCTACTGCTTCCCAAATCTTGTCCGAAAACATTGCCTGAAGCAACTAAAAAACAAATTAACCATAATCCATATCGGTAAAATTTCCAATTTTTTATCATAAAAAACCTCTATTGGTCGGAGCGAACTAAGCGAAAGCCGAGCCGCGAATCTCTTTTATTTGGTTCGACAAAACCACGAAACGTCGAAGTTATTGCGCTTGTGCCGGTAGATTTGTCAAAAGCCGAACCGCCGCGAATAACAAAAGTATTCTTAAATTTGTCGTCAATTTTCCCCGAATTTCCCGGATAAACACTTGTTTCCGTGCTTGTCCATTCATAGATATTGCCAATCAAATCCATTATTCCCCACTTGTCTGCACCGCATGGTTTTGAGCCGACGGGTTCGGGTTTCGGATCAGGTTGGTCAACTATGGCACAACCGTTTTTGAATTCATCGCCCCATGGATACAGGTTGTTTGCCGCACCGTTTCGCGCCGCATATTCCCACTCGTTTTCCGTCGGCAACCGATAAATCACGTTGTCGCGTTTGGAACGCCATTCGGCAAACGCTTTGACATCGTTCATATTGACAAACCGCACCGGCAATTTTCCTTCGGTGGCAAGCGGTTTGCCGTCTTCCCAATACGGCGGTGTCGGTTTATAATCGGTTGCTTTGACGAATTCGTAATACTCTCCGGCAGTTATTTCCGTCTTGTCCATCCAAAAATCTTTGACATCAACTTCGTGTACCGGCTTTTCCGGGTCTAAACCGTCGCCGCGTCCCATCATAAATCTGCCGCCCGGAATCTTGACCATTTCATTCTTGGCAACATCGTTTGGCGACGTTTGATTATTGGTGTTTGATGACGAATTATTGGCTTTTCCATTCGTATTACTGCTGGTGTGTCCAATCAAACCTGTCATATACGCGCCGCCGACTCCAATAATAGCAAGTAATAATAACCCCGAAATTCCAATAATTGCCAAAAATAAAGGTGAAAGTAACCAAGATTTTTTGGGTTGAGAGTTTGTTTGAGAATAATCCATTTGTTGCGATGCCTGCCAATTTTGCTGAGATACTTGCTGACTCGCAGTTTGCGAACCGGAAATATTCGAAGGCATACTTTGATTAAATGGTTGACTAGCTGACATCATCGTTTCATCCGGTTTGGGTATCGCGCCGGTGTTTTGTTCGGATTTGAGTTCCGCGACAACTTGTTTCGATTCTCCGTCGCATACAAGTTCGTCTTCCCAACTCTGAAAACCTTCGTGGCTAATCCGAATGTGATGATTGCCGGTTCGCAAACCTTCTAATAACAGCCAGCCGTCCGCCCGGCTTTGCCCAACAGCAACGTCGTCAATAAAAATATCCGACTGCGGTGGATTGGTTAAAATGCTGACCTTTGAAACCGGCAGTAAAGTCGAACTCGTAATTGCGCCCAATGCTCCTGTGTTTTGTGAATTTATGCCGAGCGCGTTGCGTAATTCTTCAACAAACATTTCAACTGTAGCCGTGCGTTTGGCAGGTTCTTTAACCAACGTATGACGCACTGCCATCTCAACTTGCGGGGCAATTTGCAACTTAAAACTGCTAAACGACGGCGGCGCGTCGCTCAGATGTTTTTTCATAATCGCCGGAATCGAAGAACCTTTAAACGGCACATCGCCCGCCACCATTTGATAAAACATCACGCCTAAACTATAAACGTCGCTTCGGGCATCCGGTTCTTCGTCCGCCCATTGTTCCGGCGACATATAATACGGCGATCCCATCAATCCGGTGGTTTGCGCTTGGATAAAAGAACCGAGCAATTCGCCCGATTTTATTTTTGCCAAACCGAAATCGAGAATTTTGACAGCCTCGTATAAATTCGGTTTGCCTTTGAGAATCATTACATTCAAAGGCTTCAAATCACGGTGAACGATTCCTTGATGATGTGCCGCGCCGACTCCGGCGCAAATTGCCGACATTAGTTCAAATGCTTTTTCGTTGGAAAGCCGTTTTTCGCGGGTTAACATATCGTGCAAAGATTCGCCTTCGACATATTCCATGACGATATATGGCATCGTGCCTTGTGCCACGCCGTAATCAGAAACGCCGACGACGTTTTGATGTCGAATCGCCGCCGCCGCGAGTGCTTCTTGGCGAAACCGCGTAACCAGTTGCGGGTCGTTGCCCACTAAATCGGGCAAAATGATTTTGACCGCGAGCGTAGTTTTTAAATAAGCGTGTCGCGCTTTATACACAACGCCCATCCCGCCTTGCCCGATTCGACATTCGAGATGATACTTACCTTCTAAAACAGGTTCGCCACTAATTGAATGAAATGTCTTCTTGCCATCGGTTGGACAAGTGTTGACATCATCGCTATAACATTTTTTACAAACTTGACACTCTTTCATTTCGATTTTTGATTTCTATGAAAACTAAAGACAGGTTTTCGCACATGCAAAAAGAAAATTTTTAGGACAGCATTTGTTTATTGTAACACTTTTTGATTTTAATCGTTTTATTAGACTCAATCAAGGATAAAGTCAAAAAGTGAAAAGCGAAAGAGTGAAAAAGTTGCGATTACAACAAATCATCGATCAACAATTTTAATAAATTTTCCGCGCGGCAGAGCCGCGAGGTATTGAATCGGAATTTTTATTTTTCCTTATTTCCGTAGCAGAGCTACGGGGAATTAAACCTATAAGGAACGATTCAATGCAGATTTGAACGGAGCGAATTTGAGCGGCGCGGATTTGCGAGGAGCAAGTTTGAGCGAGGCGGAGTTGAGCGGTGCGAAATTTGCCGGAGCAAAATTGGAGAATACAAATTTTGACTCAACGGATCTGACCGA
>JANOXW010000224.1:0-10148 GCA_031418635.1 Acidobacteriota bacterium | reverse complement strand
AACCGTTAGCTTTGAAAATCCGACTGATTTTTTCCGCAACCTCTTTTTCATCGTCGCCGTTAATTTTTACGATTGTATTTTGCGTTTGATTCAACAGCCAATTGCGCGTCGCGTTGAATTTCGGTCGTTTAATATAACTCCACGCCGACGGAAAACGGTCAATCGAAGCCAAAACGATGTTGAGCGAAAGCAATAAAAGCAGAAAATTAAAATAACAACTGTGATAAATGTCGAACAGTCGAAGCCAACCATAGACGATTTTTTCGGCAGGCGTTAAAGAGGCAAAATAAGCGTCAAAACCATTGACGTTTTGCTGAATGATAATCATTCCGGTCATTGATAAAAGAACTAATATGCAAAGTTGAACGACACCGAACCGCACCGAACTCAAAAAATCCAACGTGCGATTCAAGAACGGCGTTGATTTTGTTCGCGCCTTTTTGTCGGCAAGTGGTTTAATTGTTTCTTCGGCGGCTGACATTTTTTACAACTTAGACAGTAAAAAGCATAACTTAGCCGAATTTATTTGTCATCTTGAGAGAAAATTAGTTCGTCTGCTAAAAAAAAGAAGTTTAGTTTGATATATTGGTATTTGGAAAATTAAAAAAGGCAAGTTATTCTTTATACGAAAGTGTAACTCTATCAAAAATTCGATGGAAATTGTAACAGCGGAAATACAGGTAATAAAAGCAATCAGCGTACGCGAAAAACTCGCGGCGTATCTTGAACTGACGAAACCGCGCATTGCGTTTATGTTAGTTTTGACTTCGGCGGCGGGATTTTATCTCGGTTCGGGTGCAAATTTTAATTTTGTGATTTTCATCAACGCGATGATTGGCATTACACTTCTCGCTTTTGGCGTGGCGACGCTTAATCAGGTTTGGGAAAGAAAAACCGACGCGCTGATGGAACGGACAGCGAAACGCCCATTAGTTGTCGGGAAAGTTACTTTTAATGAAGCCTTGATTTTCGGACTTCTGCAATGCGCGGTGGCGGAAATTTATCTGACTTTTTTGGTCAATGGTTTGACTGCGATTCTGGGTTTGATTGTCATTGTCGGTTACGTTTTACTTTACACGCCTTTGAAAACGCGCACTTCGGCTTCAACTGCCATCGGCGCGATTCCTGGCGCATTGCCGCCATTGATGGGTTGGACTTCTGCGTCAAACGAGATAACTTTGGGCGCGTGGATTCTATTCGCGTTGCTTTTCTTGTGGCAATTTCCGCATTTTTTGGCGATTGCGTGGATGTATCGGGAACAATATGCCAAAGCGGGAATTTTGATGCTTCCCGTCATCGAACCCGAAGGAAAAATCACGGCGAAACAAATCGTCATTTTTACAATTTTGCTGTTACCGATCAGCGTTGCGCCGTTTTTTATCGGTTTAGCAGGTTGGGTTTATCTAATCGGCGCAAGTGTTTTGGGAATTTGGTTTTTGACTGCAAGCATCGGTGCGGCACGCGCCAAAACGAATGAAAAAGCGCGAAAATTACTACTCGTTTCAGTTATTTATTTACCTTTAATTTTTCTATTGATGGTTTTTAATAAAATTTAGTAGTCTGTAATTTAAGTTGTTTAAGATTTATTTTTGCCCGCGAAACACGCGAAATGCGCTAAATTTAAGACAAAACCAAAACATTTCTTTTTTTCGTGTCTTTCGCGTATTTCGCGGGCAATATAAAAAATTTTGGATTACAGAGTGTTTAGCGCGTATGAAAATCGGAACTGTCGAAACAATCGAAGATAAAGAAAAAAAGCGAAAGGTTCGCTCGACTTTTAGCGGCGGAAGCAGTTCAAACGGCGGAAACCGCAATCGTGGCGGCGGCGGTGGAAGCGATGGCGGCGACGATAAACCCAAAAACGATTTTTACGATGAAACCGAATCAAAACCGAATGAAAAATTTCGACTCGGAATGTGGTTTTTGCTGTTGGTTGTGTTGATGACATTCGGCGGTTTAATCGGTGCGTATATCGTTATCGCAACAAACAAAGAGTTAGAATGGAAACCGTTTGCCTTGCCGTTTCAAGTTTGGGTCAGCACTTTTTTGATTCTTGCCAGCAGTCTGACTTACAAAATCTCAAAAAACGCACTTGCCAAGGATAATCAAAACAAAGCAAAAAATTGGCTTTTGGCGACAACTGTTTTGGGCGGAATGTTTATCTCGTCGCAACTTCTGGCGTGGGTCGAACTCGTGCAACGCGGAGTTTATATGGCAAGCAATCCTTACGCGGGATTTTTCTATATTTTAACTGCCGTCCACGCGCTCCACGTTTTCGGCGGAATTCTCGTGCTTGGCTACACTCTGCTGCGGACTTGGAATCCGACATTTTCCGACGAAGAACTAGAAAAACGCCAAGCCATATCAAACTCCGTCGGTTTGTATTGGCATTTTATGGACGGACTTTGGGTTGTTCTATTTGTTTTACTCGGGTTTTGGAAATAATTGCTAAAATATGAAAAGATGAAACTAAATTAAATAAAAAAATTGCAAGAATATTTTCGCACTCCGTTCTTTTGGACATCTGGCAAATGCCAAGTTTATAAAGTAACGGAGTTTTTTATGACTAAATTCGATAATCCATTAAATAATATAAAAGTTGCGAGTCCGTGTTCGGCAAATTGGGACGAGATGATTGGCAATGAACGTCAGCGGCATTGTGGCGATTGCCAATTAAATGTTTATAATCTGTCGGGAATGACGCGCCCGGAGGCGGAAAATTTCTTGATAAATGCGGAAGGTCGTGTTTGTGTCCGCTTTTTCAAACGGGCTGACGGAACTGTTTTGACCAAAGATTGTCCGGTCGGCTGGCAAGCGATTAAATGCCGTGTTTCAAAAACGGCGACGGCTTTTGCATCGCTCATTTTTGCGGCTTTGGGCGGAATCGGTGTTTCAAATTATTTTGCCAAAGCAAGCGAACCGCACACGATGGGAACAATGATGCCTGCAATTTCAAATACGACGATGGGTGAAGTGGCGATTGATCATAATTCAAATATTGCGATAATGGGAAATATTGCGATTCCGCAAGAAACAATGGGTAAAATGGCGAATCTTGACAAAGTTAAACGTCAAATAATCAAAAAACACAGGCGTTAATTTTTCACAAAATAGCCTTGTCGGGCGCGGATACGCAAACCTTGTGGATTTTGCAAATTGACATCCAGTTTGACATATTTATTGGTCGGAAAATCGGCATCGGAATAATACTGCACGAGATATTGGGCTTGCAGTTCGTTGGCAAGTTGGCGAAAGATTTTTACCAATAAATCTTGATTTTGTCGTTTGTTCTGTTCATTTTGCAAATTATCTTTGAGATTTATCGGCAAAATTTTCGGCAAGAAAGCCGTGCCGCCTGTTTCGGTAGCGAACCTTTGCAAATTGTTCTGTCCTTTGACGCTGACTTTGTTTAATTGAAATGAATTTCCCGCCGGATTTACCGAATAGAAAACCGCGTCGGTGTTTTGCAAAATCTGCATTACGCGAACTAATTCTTTATCGTTTGCCGCATCCCGATTAGCGACGGTAAATTCGTAACGCATTTTAGAATCTAATGTGTTTATCTTCTCGCCGAGTCTTAGATAGCCGTTTTCAATTGCTTTCCTGATGCGATAACTATTGGTGTCCTCGCCGTCGGAGATAACGATGATAACCTTTCGTCTGCCGGACGGTGAGTTTTCTTGCAAATAATTGGAAGCTTCAGAAACCGTATCAAAAAAGGCGGTAAATTGTTTAGTTGGCTGAATCGTTTTGATCGCCATTGCCGATTTATCCGCCGAATCACGCCCTTGCACGATGACCGGGCTTGAACCAACAGTAAAAATCGTGGCGCGGTCTTCGGGGCGCATCACTTCTTGCAGAAATTTAGCGGCAATTTCTTGTTCAAACTCGAACATCGGATTGGTCGTCGCCGAAATATCAAACAACAAAGCTATTTCTAGCGGAACTTTTTCAGCATTGGAAATCTGCGCTATTTCCTGTATTTTATTTTCTTCCAAAACGCGAAAATCCTGTGCCTTTAAACCCATCACTGCTTGACCGTTGGCATCCAAAACCGAAACCGGCACGACTACCAACCGCGATTCGATGCGTACAACTTCGCTGTCATCTTCAACCCTAGCGGTTTTGTTTGGCGGTGTCGGTTGCGTGGTTTGGGCAAAAGCAGAGAAACTCAGTGCTAAAATTATTGATAAAATACTGATAGTTCGTTGCAATTTCACGTTATTATTCCTCTGTCAATTCCTAAATCTTATAGGACAAAAGGGCAAAAGGTGAAAAGGTTTGCGCCGATTCACCACATTTTGCCCTCACATATATTTAACAACTATTTGTCGTCGTTCGGATCGGTCGTCGTCGCTTTTCTGACTTCGACGTTTTGATTCAAACCGCGACTTGCCAATAATTTTACTTCAACGCGACGATTTTGTTGTCGTCCTTCAAGCGTCGTGTTGTCGGCAACCGCTTGAAGTTCGCCAAAACCAAATGATGTTCCGATGCGGCGAAGCGGCACATTGTGCGTTTCAACCAAATAATCAATCACGGCTTGAGCGCGACGTTGGCTTAACGCCTTGTTTTTCTTCGCATCGCCGTCGGCAGAAGCAAATCCGGTGATTTCAATAGTATAACCTTTCAAGGTCAACGCTGTTTGGGCTACTTGGTCAAGATTTGCCTTAGCTTCATCCGAAAGAATCGCGCTGGCAACCTTGAAGTTGACGGTAGCGGTTGATTGAACCACATAGTCGTCTAATGACGAGATTCTTTGATTGGTTGCATTGACACCGGCAATCGCGGCATCAGCCGAATCTTGTGCGGCTTTCGCACCACCACGGGCGGCATTGGAAATCGCCATCAATTCGTCAATTTGACCGGAAATGCGTTCAGCATTTTGTTCAGTTTGCGTCAAACGATCTTCCGCCGGCGTTACACGACTGTCAATTGATTGGGCAACCGCCAAATCATTTTTACTAAAACGAACTTTGTCAGCCGCTAAACTACCCGAATTATCACCGCGACCTTCGACCTCTAAATTCAAACCGCGCACCACGCTATTTAACGGAATATCTTTACTTCCACCGAAAAAGCCGCCCTTGGTTTTGATGCTGGTATTGGAGGCTAAGACAATTTTTGTGTCAACTCCGACGGCATCACGAATTATAAAACTCGTGGCATCTTTGGCAACTACAACGCCTTTGACTTTGTATTTTTGTCCGGCGGTCAAACTACGAACTTGCGAATTCTGCGCCAAAACGCTCGCCGTTCCAATTAGTAAAGCTAGAATCAACACGGAAAATTTCTTTAACATAAACTACACTCCTATTTCTTTTTGAATTAAATTTTCTTGAAAAATGCCGAAGCTATGACGTTTGCACAATGAATTGAGTTGTCAATAAATTATGGCTCAAATAAATGTTTTTTATAATACATCCACCATCCAAAGCGTTCCTGTCAAAACTTCCATTATCTGCAAAACTATTAGTCAATTTCTGTGCCAAAAGTCGAATCGGTCATTATTGGTTGATAAACCTATTAAAAAAGAACATTTACAGGCGCAATAGCTAGTTTGCACAAATAGAACAATGCGTTCTCAATTGATACATTTTTTACTTGTAGGTCGGGAAAGTGTTTGATTTTGATTCAATTTAAGTCTGGAAAAGACATTTTACGAAAAGCGAAGTTAAAAGAAAAATCTTTCGACTTCGCCTTTTATTATACACATAAAAAAGCCTGAATTTAAAGACTAAATTGCGTTGTTTCGAGATATTCCTTCATAAACGCCAAAAATTTCTCGGCATCCGCGCCATCAACTACTCGATGGTCATAAGTTAGCGCGAAATAAGCCATTGAACGAACTACAATATAATCGTCGCCGTCGGGTGTGGTCAAAACCTTCGGGCGTTTTTCGATTGTGCCGACGCAAAGGATTGCCACTTGCGGTTGATTGATAATCGGTGTGCCGAAAAGTCCGCCGAACACGCCCGGATTCGTGATGGTAAAAGTTCCGCCTTGCACTTCGTCGGGCATCAGTTTTTTCGTTCTCGCTCTATCGGCTAAATCGTTTGCCGCCAATGCTAAACCCGACAGCGATAATGTATCGGCACGCTTGATGATGGGAACAATCAAACCCCAATCGAGTGCGACTGCCATTCCCAAATTAACATCGCCCTTGTAAATAATTTGGTCGCCCGAAACCTGCGAATTAACAATCGGGAATTGGCGCAAAGCCTGCGTAACGGCTTGAAAAATAAACGGCATATACGACAATTTCGTGCCGTAGCACGTCTGAAATTCCGCTTTATTTTTATTGCGGAATTTCGCCACATTCGTCATATCAAACTCATAAACGCTCGTAACGTGCGCCGAAGTTTGCTTCGAGAACGTCATATGTTCAGCGATTTTCTTTCGCATTACTGACATTGACTCAACTCTGTCATTTGCAGATTGCGGATGTGGGATTGCGGATTGCAGATTTCGAGGCGGAGTTGTCAGAATCGGCGCAGAAATTTTACCGACAAGTAAATCTTGCGGACGAAGTGCCGCGCCCGATTCGATAAAAGACAAAATATCTTTTTTCGTAACGCGCCCACTCATTCCCGAACCGTCAATGCGCGAAATGTCAACGCCGTGTTCTTTGGCAATGTTGCGAACAAGCGGACTCGATTTTGTGCGACGCAGTTCTTCAACAGACAATTCACCGTTCGATTTCCCGTTGCTTTGTGCGTCTTGTATGGCTTCGGGACGCTGATAATCATAGCTTCTGCCTTCGGTTTCTTTGATTTCACGCTTTTCTTCAGCTGGCATCGAAACCGTTTTTGCGGTTGAAACACTTGCGCCCATCGCCTTTGCGGTGGATTGTTCGGCTTGCGCTTGTCCGGCGGTGGAAGTTTTACTGCCGCTTGTACTTGTGCCTTTCACGCCGACTAAACCCACAACCGCGCCGACTTCCACCGTTTCGCCTTCATTAACATTTATTGCTAAAAGCGTTCCCGCGACAGGCGACGGAACTTCCGCATCAACTTTATCGGTGGATATTTCCAAAAGCGGTTCGTCTTTTTCGATTTCATCACCGACGGCTTTCAGCCATTTGGAAACCGTGCCTTCCGTAATTGACTCACCCATTTGCGGCATCACAACCTCTGTCGAATTGGCAGAGTTTTCAGAGTTGGCAGAGTTATTTGAAATTTCCGCAGTCTGCGCTTGTTCAACAATTTCAGGCTGTTCGACTTTTGGTTCTTCAATCTTTATCGTTTCCGCCTGACTTTGGGCATTGGACTTTGGACTTTGGACTGTCGCTTCGCCTTCTTCGCCTAAAATTCCGACGGCTGTTCCAACTTCCACCGTTTCGCCTTCATTGGCGCGAATCTCTAATAATATTCCGGCTGACGGTGCCGGAACTTCGGCATCAACTTTGTCCGTCGAAATCTCCAAAAGCGGTTCGTCTTTTTCGACTTGTTCACCGACTTGCTTTAACCATTTGGAAACCGTTCCCTCAGTAATTGATTCGCCCATTTGCGGCATTACAACTTCTACGCTCATAAAATCTCCGTTTATAAAAAATGACTGTAATAATTATAAAAATCAAATAAATAGAATACAAGAAAATTCGTGATAAGAAAACAGGGGCAAAAAACAAACAAATTTCATCAGCTAATCAGACGCGCAATTAAAAATGCCGCACCTGCCGCGACGCTTCCGATCAAACAGGTTTGAATCGCGCTTTTAAGTGGTTTTGTTCCCGTAAAAGTGCCTTTGACATAACCGAAAATAAACAGCGCAATGACGGTGATGACAACCGACCATAGCAAAGCCGTATTCGCTTCGGGCAGAATGATATATGGCAGAAGCGGAATCAGCCCGCCGAAAAAAGTTACTTATGCAATTGATAAAGTTCAGAAAGGCACTGATAAAACCGCCGCAGAACTAGCGTTAACTAGATTGCCGCAAGAACTAAATGCTTTAAAATAACAAAGATTCAATAAGCAAAGACTATTGAAAAAAAATACGATGTCCGTTTGCAATTACAACTAATGTTCAGTCAAGGTTGAATTGGCGGATATACAGTTTATAATAGATTTCAACATTGTGTGCAACTTAAAATTTAGTGTTCCAAAAAGTTAAATCCTTGTAAAATAAAAGTAACAAAATCTATTTTTACAGGAGTTTAACTTAATGGAACGAGATATTTTTATCATTATCCAGTCAATTGACACGATGCCATTGCCGGTTTGCACCTACACGCGCGGCGGTTTCCGTGATAAACGCTTTCCGATGGTGGCTGAATTCGGTCATTGCCAACAACTGATTGAAATGCGGCTTGCCGAACAAAATCGCTTGGAAACGGCTCATTCTTCGCTACACCCAAATATCAAAAATCATCTTGACTGGTTAATTAGCCAAATACAAGAAATCGAAATCGAAATTGACAATCAAATCAAAAAAGATGAAGCTCTCCAAGAAAAAGATCAGTTGCTCCAAAGCGTTCCCGGAGTCGGCAAAGTGTTGAGTTCAACCCTGATTGGCGAATTACCCGAACTTGGCGAACTCTCCAACAAACAAATCGCCGACTTGGTCGGAGTCGCTCCGTTCCCACGCGAGAGCGGAACTTGGAATGGCAAAAGATTTTGTAAAGGAGGCAGAAATTCCATTAGAAAAATACTCTACATGGCAACTATTTCTGCTTCTAGACTTAATCCGATTATCAAAGAGTTCTACGACAACTTGTTAAAAAAAGGCAAACTCAAGAAGGTGGCTTTGATTGCTTGCTCCAAAAAATTGATTACTATGTTGAATGCCATGGTCAGAAATAATTCTATTTGGAAGCCCAAAAATAATCCTATTTCAGCTTGACTTTTAACACAGTTGCTTCGTGGTTGAATAAATATGAAAAATGATTTTGTAGAACTGACTGAAGACGTTTCCGCATCGCCTTTGTGGAATCACGATCTTGCGCCGACGACGATAAAAGAGCGCACTTGGACAACGTGGAATATTGCCGCGTTATGGATTGGAATGAGCGTCGTCATCACGACTTACACGCTTGCCGGCGGTTTTATCGAGGCGGGAATGAATTGGTGGCAAGCGATGTTGACGATTCTTTTGGGCAACTGCATTGTGCTGATTCCGATGATTCTTAATGCCCACGCCGGGACGAAATACGGCGTATCGTTTCCGGTGCTGTGTCGCGCTTCGTTTGGCACCAAGGGCGCGAATATTCCGGCAATTTTGCGGGCGATTGTCGCTTGCGGTTGGTTCGGGATTCAAACGTGGATTGGCGGCACAGCGATTGACGCGCTTTTTTCGGCGGTGTGGTCAGGTTGGGCAAATTTGTTTAATTCAGCGACGGTTTGGGACATTGCCATTCACACTTGGTTGGCGTTTTTACTGTTTTGGGTGATTCAAGTCGTCATCATTCTCAAAGGCATCGAAGGCATCAAATATCTCGAATCTTACGCCGCGCCGCTGTTATTAATCGGTGGTTTGGCTTTGCTTGTGTGGGCTTCGAGTAATGCCGGCGGTTTGGGAAATGTGCTTTCAAATTCAACCGTGTTGCAGAAACAATCAAATAGTTTTTGGACCATCTTTCCCGGCGCACTGACCGCTTCGGTTGGCTATTGGGCGACGCTGAGTTTGAATATTCCCGACTTCACGCGCTATGCCAAATCGCAAAAATCACAGATGCTCGGACAAGCGTTCGGCTTGCCTTTGACGATGACGGCGTTTGCCTTTATCGGCGTTGCCGTAACAAGCGCGACGGTCATAATTTACGGTGAAGCGATTCCCGATCCGGTCAAACTGATTCAGAAATTCGACAGCACAATCATCATTCTGTTTGCGATGATCGTCATCTTCATCGCGCAACTTACGACCAATATGGCGGCAAACGTCGTGTCGCCGTCAAACGATTTTTCAAACCTCAACCCGAAACGCATTTCCTACGTTACCGGCGGATTGATTACGGCGATTATCGGGATTGTGATGATGCCGTGGCAACTGATGTCTTCGATGGGCGCGTATATTTTCACTTGGCTGATCGGTTATTCCGGCTTGATGGGCGCAATCGGTGGAATTATGATTGCAGATTATTTTGTTTGGCGCGGGAAAAAGTTAGAGTTGGCGGAATTGTTCAAAACGGACGGGATTTATTCGTATTC
>JANOXW010000223.1:0-2580 GCA_031418635.1 Acidobacteriota bacterium | reverse complement strand
AAAAGATTTTCCTTACCGGCTCTTAATCAAATTTGGAAATTCCTTCAGTTCTTTAAACAAACTTTATAGGCGCAGAAATGCCGAAAGCCTTTTTCGTAACAATCCCAAATCGCTCAATTCCCGCGATGTTTTCGGGATTTTCAAGCGATTCGAGTTTTTTAATTATTTCGTCAACGGTCATTTTTTTTTCTAAAAACTTAGGCTAACCAATTCCATCTATGTGAATTATTTTTAGCTATCTGTATGTCTGAACTGGATTATAGTTAATGTATCGGTCAAAACCATCGTCTTTACGTTTCTCCCGACGTAGCAACCGTTCTTTGCCGTCTCGACCAATGACATTAATTGTTCTTTCAATTCCGCTATCATTAACGCTGGCAAATTCAACCAACTTATCACCTTTTAGTTTCAGAAAAACAGTAGTAGTTGAGCCGGTAAAAATCCAAGCATCTAAGCATTTTAATAGCCGATTGTATTGTAGATTTGGATAATTACTTGAATTTTTTATATGAACTAATTCATCCTTGCGAGGATTGTAAACAAAAAGGTCTCTAACCTCATTTGCACCGCGTGCAGCAATACCCGAAACAAATGTAATATCATTTAATCCATCTCCGTTAAAGTCTTTTATCTCTGGATCAATCGGAAGTTCACCAAATTTTTCGATGTCAAATTCGCTTTTCTGTACCCATTGCGATTTTGATTTTGTATAGAATTTGATTTTCACAAAAAGCCTATCATCTTTTTTGTAAGTTGAAATCTCTGCCCGATTTAGTTTTCGTTTGCCAATTTTGCGTTCATCAGTAAAATATTCAGGTTCGTATTCATCAATTTGTGTTTGATTTTGTATTGAGTCTTGTTGTTTCACATTGGCAATTTTTGGAATGTCCTGCCGCAAAGATTCATTTTGTGTTACATTTTTTTGACAAGTAGTTGTCATAAGCAAAACTAAAAAGACAATATATTTCATACTTCAATAAAACCTATGATAAATAGACCTGACAACTTAAAAATCAATTTATTTTTTACTCCAATTCTGAATCCAAAACAGTTTGCGTTTGTTTATTTCTAAACTCGTGAAGTTTTTTTCGCAATTCGGGATGTGAATTCGCCAAAATCGAGATTGCCAAAAGTGCAGCGTTTTTCGCGCCGGCTGTGCCGATTGCCAGAGTTCCGACGGGAATTCCGGCAGGCATTTGAACAATTGAGAGCAACGAGTCTATCCCTGACAATGCTTTGCTTTGCACGGGAACGCCGAGAACGGGCAGAACGGTTTGCGAAGCGCACATTCCGGGCAGATGCGCCGCGCCGCCTGCGCCCGCGATGATGACTTCGATGCCGCGAGATTCGGCAGTTTTTGCAAATGAACACAAAAGATCGGGCGTGCGATGTGCGGAAACGACTTTGCATTCGTGCGCGACATCGAATTCCGTCAAAATGTCCGAAGCGTTTTTCATCGTTTCCCAATCGGATGTGCTTCCCATAATTATTGAAACAATTGGTCTTTGGTCTTTGGTCTTTGGTCTTTGGTCTTTTGCCATATTTTCACCATTTTGTAGAATCAAGCAGTTTAATAAAATTTCGTTTGATTTTGTAATTGACGCGCAAAGCCACCAAATAATTTTCAAATTCTGATTCTTCGCCGAGTTGTGTCATCAATCTTTTGACTTCTTTTATCCAAATTACGGCTTGGTCGTAAGCCTGATTATTTGTTTCCTGAATTTTCGGTTCGATGCGGTCTTGGTAAATTTTGAGCGTATCTTTCGGGTGTTCTTTTTCTCTGATTTTGGCGAGTTTGAGCCATAAATCTTCACTGCAACCACCTTTATTGGCTTCTTGCCACGCTTCTTCGGGAAGATTTTCCTGCAAAAAAATTGTAACGAGCAAAGAATTATCCGCTCGCTGATAAGACCAACCGAATGATTTTGTCTTTTTTCTTTCGGCTATATCTTGACGGATAAATTCGAGTGCTTTTTCGCGCCAAATTTGCCAAGTGCTTTTGGGTTTGATTTTATCGGCGTGTTCCTTGAGTTTGTTGTAATTCCCCAAATCCGCGTTTGCTTCAAACTGATTCCAGATAATCTGCATCGCTTCGTCGTGTCGCTTGCGACGATGATATTCATTTGCCAAAAATTCGCCCAAACGCCAATCTAGTCTTGCCTTCGGAAAATCTTTAACGCCGCGTTCCGCCCATTCCAAAGCCTTGTCATATTTTTTGTTTTCACGATATATTTCAGCAATTTGGTAATAATGATATTGACTCGACAAATCGCGGCTTTTGATTTCGACGAGCTTTTCGATGTCACCTTCCGCAGACGCGAGAGATTCCATCATATTCGTTATTCGATAACGATTGCCGCCGTAAGATTTTTCATCGCCGGACTTGAGCGCAGGAATTTTATCCCATTCTTTTTCGGTCAGTTGGCGATAAAATTTCAGACCTTTTTTGCCCAAAACATCCGCATATTTGTTTGCCGCGTGGTGAAAAGTTCCCCATTCATCACTTAACTCATATTCAAACAAACGCTGCGCCAATTTTTCCACATCGGGTTTTGCCTGTTCGCAAGCCGAATAATGAAG
>JANOXW010000222.1:0-2267 GCA_031418635.1 Acidobacteriota bacterium | reverse complement strand
TTTGAGTAAAAGTGATTTGCGAAATCATTAGAACAAATAAAATTGGAAGGATTTTTCTCATATCTAAACTCTCTTATATTCAACTACAAATCTTCTTATAGGTTCTTCTTCATAGCCAGTCATTTCCGTGAAATTCGTTTGCTTCAAGCCGTTTGTTTCAAAGCGCGATAAATCTTGGTGCGATAAAGCCCACGGCAGTTCCGGCGGGATTTCGTCGTTTTCGCGTCCGCGTGTAACGACGACGAGTTTGCCGTTTTCGGCGACGAAATTGGCGATTG
This sequence comes from Acidobacteriota bacterium, assembly GCA_031418635.1. Classification (GTDB taxonomy): domain Bacteria; phylum Acidobacteriota; class Blastocatellia; order Pyrinomonadales; family Pyrinomonadaceae. The sequence continues at coordinate 1,989 of JANOXW010000222.1, read as the reverse complement.
CGTCAATTACGGTTTCGCGCATTGCAAGCGGCAATGGCTGAATCGTATAAACTTCCAAGACAAACTCGAAGGCATTTTTCCACTTTGCGGGCGCGTCGAATAAATCGGCAACGAAAAACTCAATCGAAGTTTCGGCGTGAATCTTTTTCGCCCATTCGATTGCCGTTGGTGAAATATCAAACGCTGTTATGTTAAATCCCAAATCGTCTAAAAACTTGGCATCGTCGCCAAGACCGCAACCGACGACGAGAGCGTTTCTGCCGTTGCCTTGTAGATTTGTCTGTTCTGCCCAGATTTTTAAGAACTTATTCGGTTCTAAATCCGCCCACGGAATATGTTCGTGATTGCCTGCGGCTTCGGCGTAAAGCGCGTCAAACCAACCCGTTGCGTCGCCTCTTTCGCTAAACTCAGCGGCTAATTCTTTGGCATTTTCTCTCGCGTCAAATTCTTCCGTCATAATTTCTTTCGACATAACACAGCAAACTCAAAGGAGTGTTTTTCTCATCGTAAGACCGATTTTTGACATTTCATTTCGTATCAAACGAGTTTTATCATAAACTAAATAGAAACGAAACTTAAATTTTTGGAGGAGAAAATGAGAAAATATAATTTAGGTAAAAATTTGGCGGCAATGGCATTGGCTTGGACGATGTTGATATTACCGCTTGCAGCAATCGGGCAAACGCGCATCGTTGCACCGAAAAACAAATATAAGCCGCAAGACGACGTAAAACTCGGACGCGATTATTCGGCGCAAGTCGAGAAACAGATGCCGGTTTTGAACGATGCAGAATCAACGCGCTATCTTCAGAATATTGGACGAAGGCTGGCTAATTCGATTCCGAATCAGTTTCAACATTCGGAATTTGAATACAATTTTAAAATTATCAACGCCCGCGACATCAATGCTTTTGCGCTTCCGGGCGGTCCGATGTATGTCAATCGCGGAATGATTGAGGCGGCAAAAAACGAAGGCGAATTAGCAGGTGTGATGGCGCACGAACTAAGCCACGTTGCGCTTCGGCATTCAACCGCGCAAGCGACAAAACAAAGCAGTCCGCTTAATCAGGTTCTTGGAATCGGTTCGGTTTTGGGCGGCGCGATTCTTGGCGGACAAGCGGGCGCGGCAATCGGGCAAACGATTTATCAAAGCGTCTTTGTTCTGCCATATAGCCGCGATTATGAAACGCAAGCCGACACATTAGGAGCGCAAATTATGTCTAACGCTGGTTATGACCCGCGCGATTTGGCAAACGTCTTTAGAACGATTGAAGCGCAAAGCGGCGGAAATCGCGCACCTGAATTTTTAAGCACACATCCGAATCCCGAAAACCGCTACGAAAATATCAATCGTGAAGCGCAACTTCTGCGTGTTTCATCAAATCCGATTAAAAATACCCGCGAGTTCGAGCGTGTTCAAAGCAAACTGCGAGGTTTGCCGCGTGCGCCGTCAAACGAGGAAATCGAACGCAACGCGCAAAACAATCCGCAACGGAATCCGACGGCAAACGGCAGATACGAAAGCCGTGTACAGCTGCCGGCTTCGCGGACACAGACATATTCGGGTGGGAATTTTCTGCAAATGAATGTGCCGACCAATTGGGAAGTTTTTGAAGATCAAGCGAGTGTAACTTTTGCTCCGCAAGGTGCGTATGGCAAAGACGGCATCACGCACGGCGCATTGGTCGGGTTAGTTCAAACCCAAAACAGAGATTTGCAACAAGCAACTGAAGAATATGTCAACGGACTTTTGCAAAGCAATGATTATCTGCGGCAACAATCGGATTATTCGCGCACTTCGATAGGCGGCAGAAATGCTTATGCAACTACGTTAGCTGGACGTTCACCGATAACGGGCAGAACCGAAATCGTTACAATGTATACCACCCAACTTCGTAACGGGCAATTACTATATGTGGCGATGGTTGCGCCCGAAAACGAATCTTCAAGTTACAACAACACTTTTCGTAATTTGCTTCGTTCAATTCG
>JANOXW010000221.1:0-2025 GCA_031418635.1 Acidobacteriota bacterium | reverse complement strand
GTCGAAGCAGAATTGATTTCGGCTGTGAGCGAGATTTTGGAAAGATTGGGGTTTGATGATTTTATTGTTTGGATAAATAATAGAAAATTTTTAACGGGAATTTTAGAAGGTTCAAATTTCCGAAAAGATGAAATAAATTATGTTCTAGCTAGTTTAGATAAGTTGGAGAAGATAGGAAAAAAAGGTGTGCTAAACGAACTCGAACTTAAAGGGATTTCTAAAAATCAAAGAGAAGAAATTATTGAATTTATCGAAACTATTGAATTCAGTCATAAAGAGTTTGAAAAGATAAAGAATGATTTTGTTGAGGAACGAAACCATTCAGACTTTGAAACACTTGAGAGTCATGTTTTCAATTCTGTAATCATTAAACTGCTAAAAGACCCAACGGTCAAAATTAATGAAACAGGAACTGAAGGCTTGAAAGAGATAGAAGATGTTATCCACGCAACAGATAATTTGGGACTTACGAAAGTGAGAGTTAATCCAGCCTTAGCTCGGGGCTTATCATATTACACAGGCGCAATTTTTGAAGTCGTTTTAACAAATGGAGATTTTCAAGGAAGCATCGCAGGTGGCGGACGTTATGATGGCTTGATTGGAATGTTTGGCAAAGAACAAATTCCTGCCGTCGGTTTTTCGCTTGGACTCGAACGGATTCTTTTTGTGATGGAAGAACGCGGAATGTTTCAAAAGCTGATTGATGAAGGCAAAATAAAAAACGATTCGGCGGACGTGATAGTTACAATTTTAGAGAAGAAAAAAACAGATGAAAATGATTCTATAACTCAAGAAATTTTAATTAACGAATCGCTCAAACTCGCAGGCGAACTCCGTGCCGAAGGTTTGCGCGTTCTCGTCTATCCCGAAGCCAGCAAACTCGATAAGCAATTAAAATATGCTTCGCAAATTAAAGTTCCGTTTGTTTGTATCATCGGCGATGATGAATTGAAGGAAAACAAAGTTACATTAAGAGATATGCAAAAGCGTGAACAGAAACCACTTTTAAGAGAAGAAATCGCGGCAAAAGTAAGAGAAGAAATCGCGGCAAAAGTCAAAGTATAATGAGATTTAACGACGGATGCGGCAGAAATAAAGACAATTGCTTGACAAGCAAGGTCAATTGTTTGATGAGCGAAGTCAGTTGATTGATTGACACAATCAATTGTTTGACTAGCAGTATCAATTGTTTGATAAGCAAAACCAATTGTTTGACTGACAGCATCAATTGTTTGGATAACACATTTGATTGTTGAGCCGACAAACTCGATTGTTTGACTGACACATTTGATTGCGAAGCCGACAGATTGCAATGATTGACCGACAAAGTGAATTGTTTAAGATGCAAACTCCAATGATTTACTTGCTGAATCCGTTGTTTTGAGATAAAAGACTGTAATGAAAGACCAAATCCGTTCTGCACAAATCGTTTTGCCGTGCGCTAATTTAAATGAAACGCTTGAGTTTTTTACCGAAACTCTCGGCTTTCGCGTCGAGATGATTTTTCCGGCAGACGCGCCTTCGACGGCGGTGATTGCGGGTTATGGATTGACACTAAGACTCGAAAATTCAGACGCGATTCAACCGTTGACGCTAAAACTTTTCGGCGATTTTTCGACGCTTGACGTGGCGCGTGAGATTTATTCGCCCGACGGCGTTTGCGTAGTTCTCGCTGATGTTGAATCTTCCATCGAAATTCCCGACGGCACGAATGAATTTGTGTTGACGACGCTTGAAAACGAAGATTCGTGGAACGCCGGACGCGCCGGAATGCTTTATCGGGATTTGATTCCGAATCGGTTGGGCGGCAGATTTATCGCGTCGCACATTCGCATTTTGGAAGGCGGCGAAGTTCCCGATTATGTGCATTTTCACAAAATTCGCTTTCAGATGATTTACTGCCTTGCGGGTTGGGCGCGTCTTGTTTATGAAGATCAAGGTGTGCCGTTTTTGATGAATGCGGGCGATTGTGTTTTGCAACCGTCGGAAATCAGACATCGCGTTTTAGAAAGTTCGGATAACTTT
>JANOXW010000220.1:0-7304 GCA_031418635.1 Acidobacteriota bacterium | reverse complement strand
ATCTCGCATTGACGTTTCAGAGACATCTTTCGATGCTCCGGCTCAACCAAAGTTCGTTTAACTTGAGCTATGTAAGGCAGATTTTTTTTTCAACCAATCAAGCTCAACTTTCATCTGTCCGATTTGACTATAAAGTTAATTGATTAGTTCCTCATCGCTTTCTACTTGAGACTTACTTTGATTGTCAAAACCCTGTCGCAGATTATCTAATAACTGCTTTTTCCACTTGGCAATGTGAGTCGGATGAACAGAAAATTGCTTGGACATTTCGTTGACCGTTAATTTTCCTTTAGTCGCTTCCAAAGCTACCTTAGCTTTGAATTCAGGACGATAGTTCTTTGGTGTTTTGTTGCTTGCCATACTATTTCTCAAGCCTCAATTTTACCATCTTTTTCTATCTCTCCTAGCTGTCCAGTTTTTAGGGTTCACTATAGGGTTTCGCCAATCAATGCGTCGCAAAGGCAATTGCCTTTGATAGTGCCCAAGCGGAAAGTTTCTTTTCCTGCTTCAAGGCGGAATTAGTGAAAAACGGCATCTTTGAATCGGTTGAAGATGCCCGCTCGGAAATCTTCGGTTACATCGAAGGCTATTACAATCGAATCAGACTGCATTCAGGCTTAAATTACCAAAGCCCGCTGGAGTTTGAAAAACAGTTAAAGTTGAGAAATAAAATAAGGAGCAGCGAGAGTTTCGTGTCCTGAATAACTTGACCGTCTCAGTTTTTGTTTGAACAAAACTCTAAACATCTGTCGCTTTTTAGAAAGCGACAGATGTTTAGAGTTGTCAAATCATCAATTTTGCGATATATTTTCAATTCGCAAGGCGTGCGGAGAGATCGCATAATGGTATTGCAGTAGTCTTGAAAACTACCGGGCGTAAGCCTATGCAGGTTCGACTCCTGTTCTCTCCGCCACTTTTATTTCGGATTTTGGATTTGTGATTTTGGATTGCAAATCCTTTTTTCTTTTTAAATCTCCCGCTTTTGTAAATTTATTGTTGATTTTTCTCCTCATTCTGTTATAGCCTAATAAAAAAACTGAATGAGTATTCATTCATAATTGGTTTTGTGTTTTGGCGAACTTGATAGTTAGTTGAAGCCTGTGCAAATTAAAGTAGTTTTATTTTCAACACTTTAACTACTCGGCAATAAGTGAGAATTGATAGCTGATAGATTTGACTTATCAGCTTGCACCTTACACTTATCACTTATTCCGAATCATTTCTTTATTTTTTAATTTGCAAGGGCTTCAGTTATTTTTCAATCCAAAATCCAAAATCCAAAATCCAAAATCAATATGTCCCGTTTAATTCGCCCAAATGGTCAAGGTCGCGCCATCGTTTTAGATAAACGTGAGGCTATCTTGCGGGCAGGCATCAAAGTTTTCGCGCAAAAAGGTTATTTCAACTCGAAAGTTGCTGATATTGCGAGCGAAGCGGGAATTGCCGACGGCACGGTTTATCTTTATTTCAAGAGCAAAGACGAGATTTTGCATTCGATTTTTGACCGTGCGATGGAAGAATTTATCAGCGAGGGGAAAAAAGAAATCGCCGAAATCAAGGAAGCCGACGGACGCTTGAAACGCATTGCCGAACTGCATCTTGAAAAACTCGGCGCAGACCGCGATCTTGCCATTGTTTTTCAAGTCGAACTGCGCGGTTCGACCAAATTTATGGAAGAATTTTCTGCCGCCGGTTTTGCCGATTATTTAGACTTAATTCGGCAGACGATTGAAGAAGGACAACAATCGGGCGTTTTTCGAACGGATTTGAAGCCGATTGTCGGGGCAAAAATTCTTTACGGCGCGTTGGACGAAATGGTTACGAATTGGATTTTGTCAAAAAAATCGTATCGCCTAAAACCGATGGCGGCTGAGGTTTTGAAAGTGTTTTTCGGCGGTCTTCGGTCAGAATCGTCTGCGTAAGCAGACGGGTTAATGTGTGCGTCAAACCCGCCCGCTTACGCAGACGGTTCTGACTTTATGAAATAATGCAAAGCGAAACTAGAAATCGAATAAAACAAAGCGGCAAGCGCATTCCTTTATCTGCTGACGAACCGAAAACGCTGGCAGAATTGTTTTTGCACGCGGTTGAAAAACATAATTGCGCCGATGCCTTGAATTACAAAAAAGACGGCGAATGGAAAGCAATTTCGTCCGATGAAATGATTGAACGGATTGAAAATATCGCACTCGGACTTTATTCACTCGGTTTGCGAAAAGGCGATCGCGTCGGATTGATTGCGGCAAATTCGCCCGAATGGACTTTGACCGACGCAGGTTGTCAGTTTGCGGGAATTATTGATGCGCCGATTTACACGACGCTTGCACCGAATGCGGTTTGTTACATTATCAACGACGCGGGCGCGAGAGTTTTTTTTATCCAAAACAAAGAAGATTTTGAACGTCTGCGCGAGATTTTGCCCGAATGTTCTTCGCTCGAAAAACTCGTCTTTTTTGACATTACGGATGTCAAAGCCGAAAACGCGATTTCGCTTGCTGAATTGGAAAAATCAGGCAAGCAATTAAAAGCGGAAAAGCCTGATTTGATAAAAGATTTGGCAAACGCAATTGAGCCGAACGACGTGGCGACGCTAATTTACACATCAGGCACGACGGGCGAACCGAAAGGCGTGATGCTGACGCATAGCAATTTGATTTCCAATGTTTTAGACGCGGGCGCGGAATTCAATTTTTCGCATCGAGATACGCCGCTTTCGGTTTTGCCGTTGTCGCACGTTTTTGAGCGTTCGGGAATGTATGTCTATATTTTGCACGGAATGGCGGTGCATTATGCCGAATCAATTGATAAAGTGGCGGACAATTTGCGCGAAGTCGCGCCGACACTTTTTGTCGGTGTGCCACGAATTTTCGAGAAAGTTTATGCCAAAGCCAAAATCAAAGCCGCGCAAGCCAGCCGCACAAAAGAGATGCTTTTTGATTGGGCGATAGATGTCGCCAAAGATTATGCTTTGCGGGTCGAGAAAAAACAACCGATTCCGTCTCTGCTTGCTGTCAAACACGGTGTCGCCGACCGTCTGGTTTATTCAAAATTGCGCGAATTTTTCGGCGGGAAACTGCGCTTTTGCATCACCGGCGGCGCGGCACTTTCCGACGATATTTATTTGATTTTCAACGGCGCGGGTATTTCGATTTTGCAAGGCTACGGTTTGACCGAAACTTCGCCCGTTATTACTTCTAACAATCAAATGAATTTTCGATTCGGAACAGTCGGAAAACCGATTCGCAATGTCGAAATTCGGCTTGCCGCAGATGGTGAAATTGAAGTTTCGGGTCCGAATGTGATGCTCGGCTATTACAACAAACCCGAAGCGACGCGCGAAACTTTTACCGAAGACGGTTGGTTTAAAACAGGCGACATCGGCACGATTGACGAAGACGGGTTTTTGAAAATTACCGACCGCAAAAAAGAATTGTTTAAAACTTCGGGCGGAAAATATATCGCACCGTCGCCGATTGAGCAGATGATTTCGGCTTCACTTTTTGTCAGCCAAGTCGTTCTCGTCGGAAACGGGCGAAACTTTGCCGCCGCGCTCATCGTTCCGAACTTTGAACAACTCGAAAGCTACGCCAAAACCAAACAATTAGACATCAAAACATCCGCTGAATTTTGCCGACATCCGTCAATTATCAGTCTCATCGAGAAAAATATTGCCGAACTGACCGTAAATCTTTCGCGCTATGAAAAAGTCAAACGCATCGCGCTTCTCGAAAACGAACTAAGCGTCGAAGGCGGCGAACTAACACCAACGCTGAAAGTAAAACGCCGTATCGTTAATGAAAAATACGCCGCGATTATCGAAAAAATCTACACCGACGCAGAAAAAGAAAAACCTGTGAAATAAGCAATTATTTCACAGGCGCATATATTTTATTAAAAACTTTACTACTGCAAGACTCTTATTGGTAGAGTAGTTAAAGCTGCTCCGGCACTGCCTCTCGCAATCTCTAAAACCGTTTGAAGAACGCTTTTCTTAGCTTTATCTACCTCAACAATATCATACGGCGAGAGAAAAATATCTTTTTGTTCACCTTTTTTTATCTTATCGTAGTTAGCAGAAATAATTTCGCTCTCTTTTGAATTAGCTTTCCGCCGATAGATTTTAATATCTTTCGTTTTTGCTTCCCGATTGACACCGCCGACAATTGCTATTGCCTGCGTCAAAGGCAGTCCGCCTTCCGGTAATAAAATCTTTCCGGTTGCTTTTACTTCGCCGATGATAAAAACAGGCGCGGCTTCATCAACGACAATAATATCGCCCGGATTTATTATCGGATTAGCTTCTTCGCTACCTTTTTGAACACTGCTCAAGCTGTAAAGGCGCGACGGCACATCTAAGCCGTCAGCAGTTTCGTTGTTCCACAAAGTTTCATCACCCGATTCGGCACACATTGGCGGACGAGTCTGGAAAACCTGAATTGTTCCACCGGCATTGTTGGTTACGCCGCCGGCAAAAGCCAGCACATCGAGAAGACGCGCTTCTCTTTTCAGAGTTACTTGTTGCGGTTGGCGGACTTCACCGTAGATGGTTGCCGGCGGACGACTGTTGCGTTGCGTTACACGCACGCTGATTTGCGGACTTTTTAAGTATTTCGATAAGAGTTGCGTAACTTCTGTTCGCAACTCTTTTTCCGTGCGGCATCGCGCCATAACTCCTTTTTCAAAAAACGGAACCTGAAATCTGCCGTCTTCGTCAACCGTTGCCACAAAATCGAACTGCGGTTCGCCCAAAACTCTGCCCGTTACCTCGTCGCCCGGTCCGACTAAATAGCCGAGTTCAGGCTTCGCATCAATCATTGCCTTCTGTCCCAAAACAATTTGACATAACGCAATCGTGATGACGAAAACAAATAAACTTTTGACTTTCATATAAAATTCCTCGTTTGATAATTATAATTTCGCTTCCAACCAAGCATATCCTACTATCGTCTTTGATTCAACCTTTTATTTGATTGGTTGCATTCATAAACTGGAATCTTATTTGAGTTGACAGTTGAAAGCGTTCCAAGTAATTTCAAGTTATAGTTATTTCCGACCGTTGCTATGAAAAACCTGCCTAAAAAAAATCAAAATGAAGAACGTCTTTGGTTTCTGCGTCGTCCGTTTCAACTTTTGGCGGATGTCGCGGTTTTGGGTGGTGCGTTTTTTTTAGCGTATCTTTTTCGGTTCGATTTTCATATTCCCGAAACATATCTCGACAATGCGCTTAATCAAGTTCCGTTTGTTATTCTGGTGCAATTCGCCTCGCTTTTTCTGGTTGGCGCGTATTCGATTATTTGGCGTTACGTCAGCCTCGAAGACATCAAGGCATTTTCAAAAGCCGCGCTAATGTCAGGCGTTATTTTGGTTTTATTCAGATTACTTCTGTCGCCCGAACAGTTTATTCGATGGCAAGTTCCGCTTTCGATTATTCTGATGGATACGTTTTTTGCGTTTGCCGGACTTCTCGGACTGCGGGTTGTGCGCCGTTTTATCTATGAAATTGCTGAAAAACGCACATTGAATTTCGGCAAACGGCGAAAGGTGCGCCAAGCGACGCTGATTGTCGGCGCGGGCAGATTGGGCGCGGCAACTATCAAAGAAGTCGTCGGACGCGCCGACACCGAACTCGATGTCAAAGGTTTTGTAGATGATGACCGCCGCAAAAAAGGCGGAAGCGTCGGCGGCATCAAGGTTTTAGGCACAACCGACGATTTAGCGCGTCTGGCGGACGAACTCAATATTGACCAAGTTGTTTTGGCGATTGACCAAACCAACAGCCAAGCTATGCGGCGCGTTTTGGATATATGTCGCGCCATTCCCGTCAGGGCGCAAATTGTGCCGAGTTTGAACGAAATCGCGCACGGGCGTGTGTCAATCAATCGCATCCGTGATGTCCAAATCGAAGATTTATTAGGACGCGAACCCGTCGAACTCGACACCGAAAATCTGCATGAATTTTTAACCGGCAAAACTGTAATGGTTACGGGCGCAGGCGGTTCAATCGGCGCGGAACTCGTGCGGCAAATTACACAATTTGTTCCGAAACTTCTGCTTTTAGTTGAAAGAACAGAATTTGCGCTCTTTCAGATTGAACGCGAACTCGTCAAAGATTTTCCCGAAACGCATTTTCTTCCACTTTTGGCAGACATCGCCGACGCACCGCGAATGCGCGAGATTTTCAGCGAACACAAACCGCAAGTCGTTTTTCACGCCGCCGCACACAAGCACGTTTCGCTGATGGAAACGAACCCGACGGAAGCAATAAAAAATAATATTTTTGCAACCAAGTTAATTGGTGAACTCGCCGGCGAATTCGGCGCGAAAGATTTCGTCTTGATTTCCACCGACAAAGCCGTTAATCCGACTTCGATAATGGGCGCGTCAAAACGCCTCGCGGAGATCGTTCTACAAGATTTGAATCAAGTCTATTCAACAAATTATATGGCGGTTCGATTCGGAAATGTGCTTGGCTCAACCGGTTCGGTCGTGCCGATTTTCCGCGAACAAATCTTAAAAGGCGAAGCGATAACCGTTACCGATAAAGCGATGACGCGCTATTTTATGACGATTCCCGAAGCCTCGCAACTCGTTCTGCAAGCGGGCGCACTTGGCGATGGCGGCGAGATTTTCATTCTCGATATGGGCGAACCTGTGAAAATTCTGGAGTTGGCGGAAGATATGATTCGACTTTCGGGCTTAGAACCTTATGCCGACATTGACATCGTTTTTACCGGCATCAAACAAGGCGAAAAACTTTTTGAAGAGTTGGAAATTACCGGTGAAAATCTGTTGAAAACTCGTCATCCAAAAATCTTCATCGGTAAAATAGCAACATATCAACCCGCAGAAGTCGCCAACATTTTGAGTGAGTTTCGGCAAGCGGTCGAAGAAAACAATTCAGCAAAAATTCGCCGTTTGTTCAATCATTTTTTGCCCGAAGCACAAATTTGCAAATCTGAAATTAAAGAAATTGCAGAAACCGAAGCAAAAGAAGATAAGTTTTTTACACAATCATCAAATCTAGGTTTAGCTGAAAAATAAAAACTCTCTTCAAAAAAGTGCGGACAGGTGCTGACTTGGACGAAAATCGGCGACGAGGAAGAAGTAACACTTGTTTTCAATCAGATGGGCGAGTTTTGCATCGGTCAATGTTGAGTTTTTATTCTCTAACTCAACCTGAGTCCTGAGTAGAAATTAAGTGTAAGAAATTACCTTTGCAAAACACAATTTGTAATCTAACATCTTGAGTTTCAGCCTATTCCACAATCCGTGCCAACTTCTTGAATAGACTCGCCTGGCAAACC
>JANOXW010000219.1:0-6027 GCA_031418635.1 Acidobacteriota bacterium | reverse complement strand
AAAAGTTTGAAAACACTTTGAAAGCGGACTTTTCCGCCACGCGCTCTAATAAAAACCGCCAAGTTACTGAATTGATTGCGTAACTTGACGGTTTTAGTTTTTAATTGGAAGCCGTTTATCCATCGGTTGGGGCAACTTTTTTCTTGCGGGTTAAGCCTGATTTGCGTTCGGATTTGCGAACATAACCCATCGCTTCGTAAAGCGGGCTGTTCGGTCCGAAGTTCGGGTCGCCGATTACGCCATTGACGACTAATGCGCCTTTATTCAACCCAACTTCATCAGCGTCGTCGCGTTCGTCAATAATTGCCGTCCGTTGGTCTTCGATGACGGCTAGTTCTTTCCGCTTTGTTTTGCAAGGCACAACGATAGCTTTATATTCGTCTAAAGTTATTCCGCCAAACACGGCGTTCGGTGCAAGTGTTTCCCACGCCGTAATTATTTTGTCCATCTTTTCTTCATTTTTTTTTGGTCTGTTTGCCATTATTTTATCTCCTAAGTTTGATTTTGTAGAGCAGAAATTGGTGAATTTCTGTTGATAAGACGCGGTTAACCGGCATATTTGCCAAATAATAAAATATAACTTTGATAATTCATCTTTAGACGCACAATGTTTAAGTCAAGACACGCAATGTTTAGGTCAAAACATTCAATGTTCAAGTCAAAACATTTAATGTTTAAGTAAAGACATTCAATGTTTAGGTCAAGACATTCGATGTTTAAGTCAAGACGCGCAATGTTCAATTCAAGACATTCAATGTTTAAGTCAAGAATTACAATTCTGAAGACATATAAGAGTCTGTTTAAATTTTAATTTGCACGGTTTTGTCATCGAAGATGATGAACAACATAGCGTAGGGTGAAGGCGTTGCGCCGTAACCCTACGCTATGTTGTTCGTCGCCGTTGGCGACAAGACAAAATTCGTTTCTGTGTAAGATGAATTTATAATTATTTTTGCGCGTTTCTAAGCAGTAATAATCACAGCCTTTGTGCCTGTTAGTTCAGAGAAATCTTTGGTGAAAATCGTGTCAACGCGGCGGATTTGTCCGACTGTTTCGACAATATCCTGCGTCGTTACAAAGCCGTCTTCGATGTGCGCGATTGCCCACAACGGCAGATGCGAAGCCGTCCGCAGAGTTTCTTCGACAAGACGCAAATATTGCGATTTTGTTTCGACAAGTGTTCCGAGTTTTCCGTTTTGTGATGCTTCTATGTCGTTCCAAAAGTCATTGCCGAACCGTAACCATTCTTCACGCCAAGCCGTTCTGCCGAGATAGCTTTTCTGACTTTGATTATGCGCCGCAGGTAATCGCAGAAACATCAAATCCATATAATTTTCGGCGATAAAATCATTTGCGGTTTTGTTTTGACAAGTGTTATTTTGACCGTTGTTGACAGGTTCTGGTCGGACGCTCCACAAACGCTTGAAGACAATCGAAAGCGGTTGCCGCAGTTGCAGCGTTTCCGCGTCGAATGACAGAACATAATCGCCGACGCTCATTGCAATACTCAATGCTAATGCTTGTGCCATCGGTGATGAAAGATTTTCGATTTTGTTTCGCACGTTATCAAACCACCATGCATCGGTTTCGTTAAACCAATGCCTGAGCGATTCGTTTTGCAAGCGATAACGCGGAACGTAAGCATCTTCCAAAACAAAACTGACATCTTCATCAGACAAACTTTCAGCATTATTCTGAATTGCCGCGACGGATTTCGTCCACGCCGACTGCATCAAATCGTTTGCCAGAACGCGCACACTCCAGCGTTTCAGATACGCGCCGAGATTCGGCTCACTCGTGAACGGCAATATCGCCGAATTGAACTGCAAACGCCGTAAAACATTCAGCTCAAACGCTAACCAACCTTGCGGTGTAATTGATTTTGTGAACATAGATTTGTTGATAAATGGTGAATGGTGAATGGTGAATGATGATTGATGAATGATAAATGGTGAATGATGAATGATGAATGATGAATAATTCTATTAAAGATTCTCGTTTATTACTTACATTCACCATTTATCTTACATTCACCATTCATCATTTATCATTCACCATTTATCTTACATTTATCATTCACCATTAAAAATAAGATTCTAACTCCGGCAAATCTTCAAGCGAAAGAAATACTTTAACAACTTTCGGGTCAAATTCAATGGCTGACCATTCGGTTAAATAGCGTCTTGCTTCGGTGGTGGAAATCGGGACGCTGTATGGACGCGCATCGGTCAACGCCGCGAAAGTGTCGGCAACGCGCAAAATTCTCGCGGCAAGCGGAATCTGTTCGCGTTCCAACGCATCGGGATAACCTGCACCGTTCCACCATTCGTGATGCCAACGAACAAGTAATTGGACGGCGCGATTCAGCCCACGTTTTGCCGCTTCCTGTTCGCCGATAACGGGATGTCGCTGCATATCAACGCGCTCGTCTTCGCGCAACATCCGACTGCTTTTAATGTAATCACGATTCATCACGACTTCGCCGAGATCGTGAACCATCGCGGCTTGACGAAGAGATGATCGGTCGTGCGACGCAAGATTAAACTTCTGCGCCAACGCATCCGCCAACACCGCAATCCGCGGCGCGTGGCTGTGCGCGTAACCTTCAAACTTGTCCACGACCAGCGCGATTTGCAAAAGTTTCTCTTCAAAATCCTCTTTTGTAACAGATAAAGTTTCCATAAATTGCCAAGGCAAAAGTAAAAAAAAATACTATCAACAATTTTCAAAAAATGTATTATAGCAGACACTTTTGCTTTTTACTTTTTAATCTCTCAACCTTTTGCCAAATTGTCGAGTAGTAATTGCGCTTCTTTATTATTCGGGAAAATTGCTAAAAGTCGGTTGAGTTCGCCTTCGGCACGTTTGATAAATCCGATCTGGATAAAGAATTCGGCTAACATAATACGATAATCTACATTTTCGCCATCGAGTTTGATAGCCATTTGCAATTCGGCTTCGGCTTTGTGGCGTTGCGCTATGTCAAACGAGAGAACTTTGCCATGATAAGCGCGATAGCGGGCGTTGTCAGGCGCAAAATGAACTGCACGCGCTATATAAGCCAATGCCGCTTCGTTACGTTCGTCCATCAAAAAACTAAAACCTTGTTCAAAGTTCTCAGCGGCTTGGTCGGATTGTATTTCTAAAATTGCCTCTTCCGGCGAAAGTCCCGATTCGCTAATCATCGCCATTTCAGCCAACTGTTTTCGCATTCGAAAATCATAAACCTCGCGCGAAGATTCTTTTTTCAGAGTTTCGTAAGCGTGTGCAAATTCGGTAAATGCGTGTTGAATGCGCTGAAACAGTTTCGCTTCGACTTGTCTGTAAAAAAGATCAGGATGAAATTGTTTTGCCAAAGTAAAATACGCCGTCTTGATTTTCGCGGTATCTGCGTTCAAAGGAACAGCTAAAGTTTCGTAATGAGTAGTCGCGTTTTCAATGCGTTGAAGATAATCTTCAAGCGAAAGTTTTTCTTCAACCGGCGCGGTTTCCTCGATTTCCAGTAGCGGTTCTTTAACTTCCGGTTCTATCTTTAGCAAATCTATGACGCTGATTACCGGCACTTTCTCGGCTTTTTTCAAAGTAAAATTAGTCGCTAAAATCGCGGAGGTTTTTCGCGCATTAAAAGCCATATTCCAATCTTGCCGCGAAAGAAAACCACTAAGCCATAAGGCGTAAAGAGTTTTCAAAGTTTCATCTTCAGCCATCCCGCTTAATGCCGAAAGTTTTTCAATGCTTAGAGCAGAAGTTTCAAATCTCGAAAACACAAACGCTTCCGTTGGAAGCAGATTAACCTGCACAGGTATTGAAGATTTTGCTTTGAATGTTTCGCGCAAACTCTTAAATCGGCGAATAACTGTCGAAGCGGACAAGTTTCGGGCATATTCGATAAGCAGTTGCGACAAGACAACCTTAAACCGAATATCGCTCTTGATTCTGATGTGTGGACTGAAAGTCCAAGTTCCTGTTTGCCATTCAATAACCGTGAGCAAAATTTCTTTGATTTGACGCGAAAAAAGTGCGTCAATGTCCATTTTCGTCAGCAAATTAGCTTTCACCAGATTTCTGCTCAACGCCATATCGTCGGTAAAATCGGAAAAGGCGAGAAGTTGCTGTTTAGTAACTATGCTTTCGCGCAAAAGAAGTTCATAAAGCCGATGTTGGCGCGAATTTGAAACGACGAAAACAACATTGCCCACGTCAAAATAGATAATCGCTTTTTGTTCGCCGTTAGCCAGCCGCAACGAACCGTTGAGCATTGCTTGCTGAACTTCGACAAGCAGTTCGGCAAGCGGATACTCGCTTAAATTTCCATTTATTTCGAGATGGTTCGGCGATGTCATTTAGGAAAAGTTGAACAAAACTAGCGGACGGTTATTAACCTTTTATATGATAACAAATTTTTGCGCCAGAAGTTAAGTAAATTTTGTTGAGAAATAATTTGACAGTCGCAGAACAAATTGAGAAAGTTTTTCAAGAATTAGTTGACGAAATTTTAACCAATGACAAAAACTGAAATTATCATCCGCGAATGCACGACCGTTGAAGAATTACGCGATTGCGTCGCGCTGCAACGCGCGGTTTTCGGGTTGTCCAACATTGAAATCTCGCCCGTGCGCCATTTTATTGTTACAAAACACGCGGGCGGTTTTACGCTCGGTGCATTTACAGCCGAAAATAGATTGGTCGGTTTTGTGTTGTCCGTGGCGATGTTTTTTGGAGATGAGCGATCTTTTTATTCACATATGACGGCGGTTTCGGCGGAATTTCAAAGTTTCGGCATCGGCGCACAATTAAAATGGGCGCAACGCGAAAAAGCCTTGAGCAAAGATATAAAATTTATCAAATGGACGTTTCAACCCGTGCAAGCGCGAAATGCTTTTTTCAATCTCGAAAAACTCGGCGCGATTGTCCGCGAATATAAACCGAATTTTTACGGCACGGATTATTCGACGGCAAACGAAAAAGGCGAAAAAATCGGACTCGACAGCGATAGACTATTTGCTGAGTGGAATCTCGAAAGTGAAAAAGTTGAAAAGTTGGCAAAAGGCGAAAAGTTTATTGAAACAGGCGACATTAAGCAAACTATTGAAATTCCGAATAGTTGGAATGAATTAGTAAAAACCAATCCGCAACAAGCGATTGCTGAACAAAATCGTATAAAAAAAGAATTCCAAGCGGCATTTGCCAAAGATTTGATTTGCCGAAGGTTTAAGCGCGACCAACAAAATCCGAAATATCTGCTCTATTAAAAATGAACATTTTCGACATCAATCCCGACATTTCGCAAGCCAACACACTTTCGTCAAAGTTTTACACCGACGAACGATATTTTCACGAATCAAAAGAAAAAATCTTTGCGCGAAGTTGGCAATTTGTCGGCGCAACTGACGAAATCAATAATCTTAAACCGTTCACGATTTTGGAAGATTTTCTTGATGAACCCATTCTTTTTTCAAAAGATGCACATAATAATTGGCAATGCCTTTCCAATGTTTGCACGCATCGCGGCAATATCTTGATTGAAAATGATTGTGTCAAAGACGGCATTCGCTGTCGCTATCACGGCAGACGTTTTGCGCTTGACGGCAAGTTTCTTTCGATGCCCGAATTTGAAGGCGTGAAGGATTTTCCGAGTAAAAAAGATGATTTGACGAAAATTCCCTTCGGTATTTGGCAAAAGTTTTTGTTTGCTTCAATCAATCCGTCAGCGACTTTTGACATTTTTACAGCGGAAATACAGCAAACAATTGATTGGTTTGATTTTGATAAATTGAAGTTAGTTTCCGCCAAAGATTACACAATCAGGGCGCATTGGGCGTTGTATTGCGAAAATTATCTCGAAGGTTTTCACATTCCGTTTGTCCATCAATCGTTAAATGAAACGATTGATTTTGGCAGTTACACCACCGAAACTTTCCGTTTTTCGAGTTTGCAGACAGCAATTGCCAAAGCCGACGAAGATGCTTTTGATTTGCCCGAAGACGCGCCCGATTTCGGCAAAAATATCGCGGCTTTTTACTTTTT
>JANOXW010000218.1:0-4045 GCA_031418635.1 Acidobacteriota bacterium | reverse complement strand
GCTGATTTTACGGCTTCTACCGGCGATACTGAACCTTTGTGTCCGGGAACACTAAAAAGTGTATAAGTATCGGCTAATCCGGTCCAGGCTTTGGCATATAACGGGTCTAAATTAGTCGCATTTCTAAAATAGTGTTCGGCATTTTTCAAGTCTTCGCCTTCTTGTCTTTCTAAACAATACCGTCCGCGAATATACAATAACTTGGCTTCCGGGCTTTCAGTGTCTTTTTTGGCTAATTTGCTTTTATCGGCTTCGGTCAGGTTCGATTTGATTTTGTTGATGATCCGGTCGGAAATATTTTGTTGTAATTCAATCAGATTTGCTTCGTTAATTTCTTGTTCGTCAGCATCTATGACAAAACCATCGGTTGTTCTGACAAGTTTGGTCAACAAAATCAGCGTATCGTCGCGCTTGATGATTGAACCGACATAAACAGCATCAACATTTAATTCTTTTCCAGCCGCTTGCGGTTCAACGGTTTTGCCCTTGAAATGAGCGACGAAAGACTCGTTTTTGACCTTTAAATCCGACAAGTTCGATAATTTATCAATAATGCTCTGCGTCAAACCGTCCGCCAGATATTCTTTTTCATCCGGCGAATTGACAAAAGAAATTGGCAAAACGGCTAAAGTTCTCCGCGAAGACGGGCGATTGTAAAGAAACATTCCGGTCGCAAAAATAACCAGCAAAACAATGACAGCAAGCGCAGTTTTTACAAAAAAATTTTGACGGCGTTTAGCGATTGATGTGGCGATACTTTTAGATTCGGCAGTATCGAGTTCGACTAAAATTTCCGCCGCCGATTGAAAGCGCATCTCAGGATTTTTTTGCAGACATTTTTCAACCAAATGCAACAGACTTTCGGGAAAATCGGGCGCAATTTCTTTGAGCGCAGATGGCTCATCAGTTAAAATCGCGGCGATTGTTTCCGCTTGACTGGCGCGATTAAACGGATTTTTTCCCGCCAGCAATTCGTAGAGCGTAACTCCGATGCTGAAAATATCGCTCCGAAAATCGTTTTTTTTTCCGCGCAGTTGTTCGGGCGACATATACGAAACCGTGCCGATGACCGCTTCGCTACTGGAGAATTTGCTTGATGCGCCGTTCGTTTCGCTGCCTAGAAAGTGGTTTTTCGGAATGACTTTTGCCAACCCGAAATCGAGAACTTTTATCTGTCCGTCGGCAGTCAGCATTATATTGCCGGGCTTTAAGTCGCGGTGAATAACGCCGTGCGAATGGGCAAAAGCGACGGATGTTACAATTTGGCGCACTACGGATTTGAACTCGTCAACGCCCATCGTTTTTTCACCCAAGCCTTCGCCAAGCGTGCGCCCTTCAATGTATTGCATCACGATAAAATGATGTTCGTCCGTTTGTTCAATGCCGTGAACGGCGCAGATATTCGGGTGTTCGAGCATTGCGACGGCTTGCGCTTCTTTGATGAATTGCCGTTTCGCCGAATTATCATTTTCCAGCGCGGCAGAGAGAAATTTCAGCGCAACGCGGCGATTCAGATGTGTGTCAATGGCTTTATAAACTTCGCCCATTCCGCCTGCACCGATTTTTTCTTCCAATTTATAAAAACCAATGGTCAAACCCGCGAGATTTTTTTGTGATTTTTTGCCGATTGCGCCAAGACCGAGTTCAAACACGGGTTCGTCGAGAAAGTCTGAATCTTGCTCGAAACTATCTAATAACGTTAGGACTTCGGAACGCAGTCGGTCATCGCCGGAACATTCGCTTTGCAGATAAGGCGTTCTTTCTTCGACGGACAAATTCAGTGCGGTGTGAAAAATCCGTTCAACTTTTTCCCAAGTTTCATTCTCCATCTCTAATTTCACGGGCGAGCCACGCTTTCGCCATATTCCAATCACGATTAACCGTAATAACAGAAACTTTCAAGACTTCGGCAATTTCATCAACCGTTAAGCCGCCGTAATATTTCAGTTCGACGACCTGTGCCTTGCGTTCATCAAATTCGGCGAGCGCACATAACGCTTCTTCAAGCGCGAGAAGTTCGTCGGATTTTTCATCTGTGATAATCGTCGCATCTTCCAGCGCAATCTTGACCAAATCACCGCCGCGTTTTTGGCGTTTATTGTCGCGGATATAATTGAGCAAAAACCGGCGCATCATACTGGCGGCAATGCCGAAAAAATGTGCGCGATTTTGCCATTGAACTTTATTTTGGTCAACCAGACGAATATAAGTTTCGTTGATAAGCGCGGTTGTCTGCAAAGTATTGCCGGGCGACATCCGCCGCATATAATGGTGTGCCAAACGGTGAAGTTCTTTTTCGACCAGCGGAAAAAGTTGATCCAACGCATCCGCGTTTCCATCACCCCAATCAATCAACAATTCGGTTATACCTGCGGAAGAAGACATAAGGCGTTAATTCTCAAGCGTTAATTTTATTTGCTTATCAAACCTACCGTGAAAGTTTTTCAAAAAATTTTCACCTCAAATGATAGTTTTTGCGCCAAATCGGTGCGTTATTAAGTAGAACCGTTGAAAAGAATATGAATCAGCAATATCGGATTTTTGTTGAACACAGTATTTATAACTTGAAAGCATAAAGATATGCAAGTTATTTTTTTCGCTTTTCCAGATTTAGCAAAATGATGCTGTTTTTTCTTGAAAAATTATAATTTCTTTAATGGTTTGTTCAAAATAAATATCGTAAAGGTGAAACAGGCAGTTTGTCACTTCGGTCTGTTCGACCTATCCCTCCGATAAGCAGGTGAGAATAAGTAATGAGAGCTGTTAAAAACTGTAAAAGTCTCAGAACACAGGATTTTAATTCACCATTCACCACTCACCATTTACCATTAACCCGCTTATTTTATTGCGGTATTTATTTTGAACAAACTATTAAAGAATGTAGCGAAAATGGACAAGACCACCCCAGCCAAACTAAAGGAAAAAAGTATCACCGGAATTCTCAAAGATTCGATAATGGTGATACTTACTTTAGTTTTCGTTCTGCTTTATGCGGCAGCATTTACGGGCAAGTTTGATCCTCTCAAGGATAATACTCTGTTACTGAGACTTGAGCCGATTATCCTCATTCTCATCGCCTATTATTTCGGGCGACTTCCGTCGCGGCAGAACGAAAAATCTCTGAGAGAGGAAATTGCGCGGCAGAGGCAAAAAACCGATGCCGCGCAATATGCCAAAGAAAAAGCGAGCCAAGAGCGCGAAACACTCGAAGAAAGAATCAGAAACGCCAAAACCACGCTCAAAGCGATTGCGCCACCGAAACCGATGGATATTGAAACACTCAAAGCGGCGATCAGGATTTTAGATTCCTAACCAACGCCGCCAACGGAGGAAATTTTATGAATTGGAAAGAAAAAGTAAAAAAAGAATTAGAACAAACCCGCGAACTGTCGGATTACATCTCCGACGACTTTCAAGCCACACAGCGTTTGCGGGAAATTCACGAAAAAGCCGAGATTGCCTTAGAAGCCATCAAACACATTGAAGATTTTTCAATTTCAGCCGTCATCCCGACGCGCCAAAACGCCGTTAATGCTTCGGTTAAATAAATATTGCGGCAAATCGTAAAAAAATAAAAAAACCTTTGTAAGTTTTTACCGATTTTTTGCATATACAAGTGAAGAGGAAAATAAATGCCAAAATCAACTGTTGAAAACAATTTCAATTTCGCCAAAAACACACTTGTGTTTCAATAAAGAGAAATTTGATTTTGCCAAACACAACCTTGATTTTTTAACAATT
Organism: Acidobacteriota bacterium; assembly: GCA_031418635.1. Taxonomy (GTDB): domain Bacteria; phylum Acidobacteriota; class Blastocatellia; order Pyrinomonadales; family Pyrinomonadaceae. The sequence goes on along the minus strand of JANOXW010000218.1, from coordinate 304 downwards.
TATACCAGCACCACCTCGCTTGCAGAAAACACAATAAATCTATGGCTAAGCCAAAGAAAAGTGAGGCAACTTCGCTTCGTGTAGCAACGATAGCATCTCAATTGTTTTCAATCCCGAAAATGCCCGCTAACGTGAGAACAGTAGCGGCATCCGTCTTAGAGTGTGTTTAAATTTTAATTTTCACGATTTTGTCAGCGAAGATTTTAGTATTTCTTCAACTTAACCGCCAATAGTTAATAGTGAATAGCCAATAGTTAAGCACGAAGTTGACCGTTATTCGCTGTTAGCTGTTCGTTATTCGCTG
>JANOXW010000217.1:0-4288 GCA_031418635.1 Acidobacteriota bacterium | reverse complement strand
CGAAAATTATTTTTACGATTTTTAAATATGCTTTGAAACGATAGTTAAATGAGCGTCGAAACCGATAAATCAAAATGGTTGCCGATGATCGGGCTTATCGGATTGTTGGTTTTGTCCGAAGCGATTTATCTCGCGCTGTTGCAACTGAACGCCATCAACGGATGGCAACCGGTTTTGACATTTTGGCTTGAAATGGCGGCGTTATTTGTCTTTTACGCACTTGCCGCCGTTCTTGTCAATCGGTTTCAAGACATTAAAAAATACGCCATTTGGTTGATTATTTTGGGTGCGGTTTTGTTTCGTTTGACGCTTTTGCCAGCGGGAATTCCGTTTGAACTTTCGGCTTCGGAAAAACTCGAAGCGATAAACGCCGACCTGAACGGAACGGAAGTTTCCTACGAGCGTTATCAGCTATTTGACAACGATATTTGGCGTTATATTTTGGACGGTCACGTTTGGGCGCACGGTATCAATCCGTATCTTTTCGCGCCGTCGGATGTGCGGCTTGATGCACTCGCGGGTGAATCGGAAGAAGTTTCCGAGGATGAAATTGTTGACGAATCTGACGAAGAAATTCCGAAAGCGGAAAACAATATTGAAATTAAGGCAAATAAAGATTTAACCGACGGGCGCGAAATTTGGAGCGACATCCGCGAAAATGTTAATTACGCGGAAGTTACGACGATTTATCCGCCACTCGCGCAGTTTGTTTTTCGACTTTCGCATTCAATTGCGTCGGGCAGTTTGTTGATGATGAAATTTCTGCTCGTCGTCTGTGAACTTAGCGGAATTTTGTTTTTGACCTTGACGTTGCGGCGGCTCGAATTGCCGATGACAAGCGTGATTCTTTACGCTTGGAATCCGCTGATGGTCAAGGTTTTTGCGGGCAGCGGACACGCAGACGCGATTCTTGTCGCCACACTTTGCGCGACGGCTTATTTTATTGTGCGCGGCTCAAAATCGTTAGCGGCGACGGCGTTCGGTTTGGCGATTTTGGCAAAGTTGAGTCCGCTTATTCTCGTGCCGTTTGTCGTTCGGCGCATCGGTTGGCTGAGAACTTTGCTTCTCGTGGCGGTGGTTTTTGCAGGTTATTTGCCTTTTTTGAGTGCCGGACAAAATCTGTTCGCGGGCTTTTTGAAGTTTGCACAGGAATGGCAATTCAACGCCGGAGCATTTGCGCTGATTCGTTGGATTTGTGAATTTGTTGCCGACGATTCGGCACATTTAGCGCGGCAGATTTCCGCCATTTTAATTTTGGCTTTAGTTGCAATTCTCGCGTGGCGCGATGATTTGAGCGAAAAAACTTTTGTCAAATCGGCGGCAATCGTCTTGGGCGCAACCATAATTTTAAGTCCGACGGTGATGCCGTGGTATCTGAGTTGGGTTTTGCCGTTCGCGGTTTTAGCTCGTCAAAATGTTTGGTTTTATTTTTCCGCGTTGGTTTTGACAGCGTTTCATATTATCATTGACCTGAACGAATACGCCGCCGCTTTATGGTTCGAGCATGGATTGTTATTCGCATTGATTTTCAGGCAAGTTTGGCTTCAACGCCAAACGCTAAAAGTTGCATCGGAATCAGGTTTTAACGCCGCTAATTAACGGCAAAAGTTCAATCTAAATTAAAAGGAGTGTAAGAAAAAATGAAAAATGTAATGAAGTTATTTTTGTTCGCGGCAATTTTATTTGTTCCGGCGGCTGTTTTTGCCCAAGGTAGTGGTTCGAGTTATCCGCCGCCACAACCGAGTGGATCAGCCGGAGCAGTTTTTGGAGAGGAAGATAATTTTTCGGTTACGCGCTCGACATCAGGCACGATTGTTGGGCTAAAACAAGGTGTTTTAACCATCAAAACCGACAAAGACAAAGAAGTGCAAATCGCTTTGGTTAAAGAAACAAAATTCAAAGTCGGCAAAAAAAACTTGAACGTCGATGAGTTAAGCGACGATTTATTCAAAGCAGGCAAGCCGGTTAAAATTACATATAAACCTTTTGCCGGCAGGAATGCAAAGTTTGATAAAGTTGCCGTGGAAATTAGATTTGAAAAAGACAAAGAGAAGAAAAAACCTGAGATTGGTTAGTCGGTAAATTAAAGTAACGCCGTCGTCCTGACGGCGTTACGTTGAGGAAGTTTAGATTATGAAATTTTCAATCAAACATTTATTATTTGTCGCCTTTATGCTTTTTCCGGTTGCCGCTTTTGCCCAAGGCAGCGGTTCGAGCGAGCCACGGAAAACGCCGAAAGAAAATAATTTCGCGGTTACGCGCTCAATCAACGGAATCGTCAAGTCAGCCGCCGGAAACTCGATCGTTGTTCAAAGCAAAAACGGCAATCGAATGACTTTGAACATCACCGGAAACACACAAGTGAGTCGCAATTGTCTGCAAACCGGAAAAAATGTCAGAGTAACTTACCTGCCGAAAGACCGTAAAGCGACAATTATTCGCTGCAAATAATTCGCCGTCGGTTATTTCAATTTATAAATCGGGCAAAACAAATGACGCGCGGAAAACCCTGAAAAAGTTAAAAAACATTGGATAAAGATTTAGCCGGGCGACTCGATAAAATAATACATTAACCGTGAAAATGACGATTATTTTCTTCGCAGTCTTTTATAAACTTGCTTTCTGTCCTCAATCAAATAAACGGTTACTTGCTGGTTTTTATCGTCAATATCATAAACAATTCGATAGCTTCCGACGCGCAATTTGTATTCTTCGCGTCCTTTTAATTTTTCCGCACCGAAAATGCGTGGATTTTCTTGAAGTTGTTTCAAGTGTTCGATAATTCTATCGTGTTGCTTAATTAGCAGATTTTCAAGTTCTTTAACGGCAGATTTTTTGAGAATTATTTCGTAAGGCATTAACTTTTTCGTCGGGTCAAATAATCGTCGAGCGAGATAGACGATTCATCTTTTCTGGTTTCGACAATCGCGGCATAGCGCAAATCTTCGGCGAGTTTTTCATCTTGCAAAAGTTTAACGATAAACGCTTCGCGCTCAGATTTTTTCAAGGCTTGAAATGCCGTCCAGAAAACTTCAACGATGGCTTGTGTTTGTGTCATAGCAGAAAAAGTATATCACCAAAAGTAGATAAAACGGCAACCACAAAAGGCGACTCGATTTGAATCGCCTTTTGTCATTTCCTAGCCGTTAACAGTAGCCTGAACGACTTCGCTCCATTCGCCTTTGTCGCCATTTTTCGACTGCCAGCGCAACAGATAATAGACGGTTTTGCCCGCGTCCGCCATCGTGAAAAAACTCGTATAAGGCGTGGCTGTGTCGAGCGCGACAAATTCATAATCGGATTCTGAGGACGGCGGCGCAGTGCCGATAAACCGCCAGATTTCCGCGCCTAACATGCCTTTCGGTTTTGCCTTGCTGTTGGGCGTAGCGGCATCGCGGAAATTGATTGTATGTTTGAGTTTGCCGAAATCAATCAGCGCAAACGGCGCACTTGAAGGCGAAGGCGACGGTGTGCGCGTCGTGTCGCGGATGTCCAAACCGACCTTCGAGCGTTGTTGATTTGTTACGGCGTTGTCGGATTGGATGACGTTAAACTGGTTTCGCGCTTCGGCAACCACGGCTTTGCGGTCTTGGTCTTTCTCCGTCTGTTTGGCGGTTTCCTGATTCCGCGCCAAATTCAATGCGTCGAGCGAAGCCTCAAACTTATCGAGCAATTCCGTCAAAGCCGTCGCCTTTGCCGCCGTCAAACCGTAAGTCGTCGGCGCAGTTGCCGCTTCGTTATTAAAAGCCCGCAAATCAGCCAGCAATTGGCGGTCGGGAAGTTTCCCCAAATCGTTTCCATTCATCGTGATTTATCTCCTTTTTTGAAAATTATTAAACTACGCTTTTGGTATAAACGAAACGAGGCGAAAATGCAAGACTTTTTTGAGGAAAACGTCATCCGTTAATAAGAAAATGTCATCTTCTTATTAACAGATGACGTTTTCTTATCAGCAAATCACATTTGCTAGTTAGCAAATACCGTCTGTTAATAAGCAAATGACGCTTTTTTATCAGCAACCGCTAATTTCTTATCAGAAATTGCCATTCGCCACTCAGCAACCGCCATTCGGAACAAAGAAAATGTCATTCACGAAAAGCCGAACCGCGTTTGGAAACAACCAAAGATAGTTTTTCTATCAACAGTTTAACGGCTGAGATTGTATGTTGACAGAAAGCCGTCAAAGCTGCAAACTTTGATGGCTGAGAGGCGACGGTGAAGCCGTGGTTGAGATATGACCAAATCAAAAGAGTCAGCACGTCAGATGCGCTCGCCGTCGCTTTGCTTG
>JANOXW010000216.1:0-5794 GCA_031418635.1 Acidobacteriota bacterium | reverse complement strand
CTGAATAAGTTTTTTGGCAGCTTGGACAAATTTTCATCTTTTTATTACCTGTTTTTTTTTTGGAAGAGTAAAAAACAATTCTAAGCATTATACTTTATTTCTTGCTGAAATAGCTAAAGGGTTCAAGGTTTCAGGTTCAAGGTTAGGGCTTATTCAAAGTAGAAAAGGTATTTGAAAATTGAAAAGACTTTCCAAAATTGGTTTGATGTTGTTTGCAAACTAAATTTAGCCAAAAAAGGAAAGTCCGAATGAATCATAACATAACCGAAAATAACCTTCAGAGCATCGCTTCAGTTTTTGCCGAGATGACTGACCAAAGAAAGTCGAAAGGCATTCGTTATCAATTTCAAGCATTACTTATCTTATTGAGTTTAGGTAAGTTATGTTTTCAAGACACGCCGAGTGAGATTTCCGATTGGGTTCTTAATCGAAGCGATTTGTTGAAAGAAAAACTCAATTTGAACTGGAAAAGAATGCCATCTTTATCAACTTGGCAAAGATTGCTGGGACAAAATATTGAGGCAACTGCTTTTGATGAAAAGGTGGGACAGTATTTTCAAACTTTGAGTTGTGGGGAACGACAATTATACAATTTAGACGGCAAAGTAGTCTGCGGCACGGTTGACAACCAAACAGATAAGCAGTTGCATTTGTTAGCTTTGCAAGAATCGGAAGCGAATTTGGTGATTGAACAAACGGCTCTTCAAGCAGGCGAAAATGAAATTAGTGCGAGCAAAAGATTATTGGCAAAAGTTGATTTAACTAACAAGATTATCAGCGGAGATGCGATTTTTGCTCAACAAGAGTTATCAAAAACAGTATTTGAAAAAGGCGGTGAATACTTGTGGAAACTGAGAGCTAATCAAGGGAAAATATACGAATTGGCGAAAACACATTTTGCCAAACAGACGGATAAATATCTGGCAAAAGCGGTTAGTTTAGAAAAAGGACACGGACGAATTGATGCGCGAGAAATCATCACGAGTTTCCGAATCGCGGGCGAAATAGAGTTTCCGCATTTACAACAAGTGTTTCAGATAACGCGCCAAAGCGAAGAGGTCAAAACAGGTAAAATAAGCAATCAAACAATTTACGGAATCACCTCGTTGCCGGTGGAAGAATATGGAGCGAAAGAATTATTGGAATTAGTGAGAAAACATTGGGGAATCGAAAACGGTTTGCACTATCGGCGAGACGTAACTTTCAAAGAAGATGCGTGTCGGCAAACAACCACCAACGGCGGACGAGTGTTAGCCGTCTTGAATAACTTAACGATTGGAATTTTAAGGAAATCAGGTTGGGAAAATCTCGCCAAAGCGAGAAGATATTTTAGCTCTCAAATAGATGAAGCACTCAATTTGATAATGAATCCTGTAGGAGAGCTACTTTGAATAAGCCCTAAGTATTTGATCGTTATTAATCTTTGAATAACTATTGATATGTCTATTGAGAAGTGGTTTTCGCTTGTCTTGGATGCTTTACTGTCAGTCATCAATCCTTTGGTACAAAACTAAATTCCTTTAGTGTTTTGCAAAATTTCTTTGGTACAAGACTAAATTTCTTTGGTACAAAACTAAATTCCTTTGGTGCAAGATTAAATTCCTTTGGTATTTTGCAAAACACCAAAGGACGCAGGCTTGGCGGGAAAGGACGCAGGCTTGGTAGGAAAGGATTTTCTATTTGCAGGAAGGGACGCACGCTTGGCGGGAAAGAATTTTTTATTTGCAGGAAGGGATTTTTTTGATGAATAATCGGTTAGAAAAGTGTTTTGGAAAGACATTTAATCAATCGCCGACGGGCGATGACCAAGTTTAAATAAATTTTCCGCGCGGCAGAGCCGCGAGGTATTGAATCGGAATTTTTATTTTTCCTTATTTCCGTAGCAGAGCTACGGGGAATTAAACCTATAAGGAACGATTAAAAATTTGTCTGTGAGGTAAAAAATATGTTCCCTGCAAAATCACACATCCTTTGTGTTGACGATGAGTCTTGTTATGAAATGCTCGATGTGCTGCTTAATCTCGAAAAACCCGCCTATCAAGTAGTCGGAACGGATTCCGTTGACAAAGCCTTGGAAATGATAGCGAATGAAAAGTTTAACCTTTACCTGATTGAGTGTTTTTTGCCTGAAAAATCGGGTGTCGAATTTATCACTATCACGGATAAAAACGGACTCGAAGACTTCACTTGCGAATGCTACGGCATCGTTAAAAAAGAGTATGAGCGGCGTGCGCTGACATATTAAATCGGGATATTATTCTCTGATAAAACAGAATGCGACAAGTAATTTCAGTAAATACCAACAAACTCAAAACTCTGTTTGCAACTATTTCATAAAGAAGGCATCATAAAAGATGTTAATCCTTCTCTCGCATCAAAGTTGATGCGCTTGTCAAAGACGGTTTTTTGGATAGTTCGAGAGCAGGCTGGTTATTAGTTACAGAAGTTGCTCTTGTTTTTGAGCATCCGAACCCGATCCTTCGCAGTAAAATAATTACCGAAGATACTTCGTTTTCGACGCTTCTTTTGAAATTCCCAAAAGCGGGAATAAGGTAAATATTTTTATGTCAGCAAAACTTTATATAGGAAATCTTTCCTTCAACACATCAACCCAAGATTTAGAAGAATTATTCGGTGAATGCGGAACGGTTGAGTCCGCCAATATCATCGAAGACCGCGACACCGGACGTTCACGCGGTTTCGCCTTCGTCGAAATGTCGAGTCAGGAAGAAGCTCAAAAAGCTATCTCCGAACTTAACGGCAGAGAAATTGACGGTCGTGAATTAAAAGTCAACGAAGCCAAACCGCAAGAAAAACGTGCGGGCGGCGGCGGTGGCGGACGTGGCGGTTATGGCGGCGGCGGCGGTGGAAATCGCGGTGGCGGCGGTGGCGGTTACGGCGGCGGCGGTGGCGGCGGTTCGCGCTGGTAATTTTTTAGAAAAGTTACAATGTAAAAAGCCTTCGGCAGATGCCGAAGGCTTTTTGCTTTAGAACCTGTATTCACGAATTCGTGAACTTGTTTTCCTTACAATTTCAAGTCTTTCTTAAAGTCTTTCACATTACTTGGTTTCGCAAAAATCGAATCAGGGACGGATTTATTAAACTCGATTGATTCGTAATTGATGCGGCTGGTCTGTATTTTATTGGAAAAATGGTCAATGATAAACGGCGTTTTGATGCCGCTGACATCAATAAATTGAGCGTAGCGGTCTTCTTCTGCGACTTCTTCACTGTCGGCATTGAAGCGTTTATAGATTGATTTCATCGGCAAACCGTCATCGGCAAATTCAAACTCGACTGCGAAACCGTCATCAAAAGTGAGTTTTACAACGTCATTGCGCTTGCCCAAACTCGCTTGTCGCTTTCCGGCATATTCGAGTTTCGCACCTTCTTTGCGCCAATCGCCGCGCAACAGATGATCAAGACTGGTGCGAATTCCGCGTTTGAAATTGCTTATTTGATCTTCGCTCTGGTCTTTGATGGTTAGCGCGTCGCCGTCGAAAACCCAACCGCCATCCGCAACATTTGTCTGCACGGTCTTTGTCCCGCCGTTTTTGAAATCGGTGCGTTCTTTATCGGGAAAAGCTATTACGTCAACAAAAGTTTGAAACGAGATTATCTGCCCGTCGCGCAAAAGACTAAACTTGCCGCGCCCAATTTGCGATTTTGCAGTTAGATATTTTTCGCCGCCGAGTCTTTCAATCGCTTTTTTGAGAATCGCTTCGGCTTTTTCTTCAGGCTTATTTGTTTGAGCAAAACTAATATTTGTCAATCCAAGCAATATCACAAAGATAACTGTTATTTGTGAAAATTTAATCTTTTTGTGGTTTAAATTCATATTCAACTTCCTTTGTTTGAGCTACTTCTTTTCCGTCTTTGTGAATCGCGGGTTTAAATTTTATTTTAGATGCGGCTTCTCGTGCATTTTCCTCAAACTCTTTAGGTAAATTGCTTTTTACGTCAGACACTTCGACATTTCCGTTCGGAAATAATGTAAGCGTTAATTTTACTTTTCCGCTTAAATTGCTGTCTTTCGGATGTTTTGGCAAAGGCATTGTCGTAATTTCTGCGTTTTTTTGCAATTCCTCATCATTTTCTTTGAAGGTATAAAGTTTGAAGCTATATTCAACATTTTTTGTTACTGTGTAGGGAACGCCGTTTTTTTTGGCAGGCTCAAACTTTATTTTTCGCGCCGCCGCAATAGCTTGTTCGTTCAAATCGTTAGATAATCCCGAAACAACTTTTATTTCACCGATTTCACCGGAAGCTAAAAAAGTCACCCGCAATCGGACAACACCTTCAACTTGACTTTCTTTAGGTGAAGAATTTGAGTTAGTTTTTTGCGAATTGCTTGTTTCGCTTTTCGCTTTTGAATCATCCTGAGCAAAACCAAACAAACAAAAAAGTAAAATAAAAAAAATTGCGAGTAAAAACTGTTTCATTAAATTTTCTCCAATTAAACTAATTCAAAAAAGACGCGAGAATTTCTTCGGGCAAAGGCGCGTCAAAATCTTCGGGAACAGTAAATTCGTTTTTGCACAAACCAAATGGACGCAGTTTTTGGGTTTTGGCATTTTTCGGCAAGATTGTAACAAAAACTTCGATTTCCGTTTCATCCTGCGCGATGTCAGGAATTTCACCACCCCATTTAATCTGATTTCCGCTCAAAATGGCTTTGTATGTTTCAAGCATTTTAATTTCTCCTTTGGTAAAAAGGCTTTGATGACATTTTATCACCAAAGCCTCAGATTCCAAACATTTTAGATTGGTTTAATTCAAACTAAAAGTGTCCATCGGTTTGACAACAATTTCACCGTCTTCCGCGTCAACCGAAAAGCGCGTTGCCGTTTTCCAAGCGTTGGTTATCGGCAGTTTGACGTTTTGGTCAATGTGGCGTTTGAGAAAACGTGCGCCATAAGCAGGGCTGAAACCTTTTTCGGTCAAAAGGTCAATCGCACTTTCGGTTACTTCGACGCGCTTGCCTTGTCGTTCCATATTTCGTTTTAGTTTGTTCAAATAGATTTTGGCAATGTCGCGCACTTCGTCCATCGTCAACGGCGAAAAGATAATGATTTCGTCAATTCGGTTGCGAAATTCGGGCGAGAATCTTTGTTCGGCGGCTTTCATCACCGCGCCTTTGATTTCGCGGATGTCGCCGAGCGATTTTTGTCCGAAACCAAGCGGTTTTTCATACTTTTTGAAACTTTCCGAACCCAAATTCGAGGTCATAATAACGATTGCGTCCGAAAGATAAACTTTCTTGCCGCGTCCGTCCGTTATCCAACCTTCGTCAAAGGCTTGCAAGAAAATGTTCATCAGATACGGATTGGCTTTTTCGACTTCATCAAGCAGTAGAACCGTATAAGGGTCTTCGCGGAGTTGTTCGGTTAAAATTCCGCCGCGTTCGCTGCCGACGATTCCGCGCGGCATTCCGATAAGTTTTTCAATGCCAACCGTGCCTTCGCCGTATTCCGACATATCAATCCGAATCATTTTTTCTTCGTCACCAAACATAAATTCGGCAACCGCTTTCGCCAATTCGGTTTTGCCAACACCCGTCGGACCTAGAAATAATAAAACCCCGTCGGGCGCAAAATGATTGTCTTTGAGCGGACCTTTGTTCAATCGCAGACGTTGCGCGACGGCTTTGACCGCTTCTTTTTGACCGACAACGCGATGCGCCAACAGATTTTCCATCTCGGAAAAACGGTCGGTCGTGTCGCGGAAAATCATATCTTTCGGAATCCGCGATTCTTGCGAGATAACGTCAATAATATGCTCAGGTCTGACGACA
>JANOXW010000215.1:0-3572 GCA_031418635.1 Acidobacteriota bacterium | reverse complement strand
CCTGTAGATTCGTCATTCCGATAATGTCCATTCCCCAACTGCGATAGACGTTTGATTCCGCTTTGGTCGAAAACGCCGGACCTTCCATACACAGATAAGTTCCGCCGCGATGCACTTTCAAACCTTCGACGGCATTGCAAGACGCTTCTAAAATATCGCCTAATTCCTCGCAAACCGGATGCGAAAACGTGATATGTCCGACAATTCCATTGCCGAAAAAAGTTGATTCTTCGGCACGCGCACGGGTTCTATCAAAAAATTGGTCGGGAATGACCATATCGGTTGGCGCGTATTGTTCTTGCAAACTGCCAACCGCCGACACCGACAAAATATAATCCACGCCCAAAAGTTTCATCGCGTAGATGTTCGCCCGAAACGGCAATTCCGTCGGCAAAAGCCGGTGTCCACGCCCGTGTCTCGGCAAAAACGCGACGCGTGTCCCTTCCAAAGTCCCGATAATAAAAGCGTCCGAAGGCTTGCCAAACGGTGTTTCAACTTCGACCTCTTTAATGTCCGTCAATTCCGGCATCTGATACAAACCACTGCCGCCGATAATTCCGATTTTTACTTGTTCCATAAATTAGTTTTCAATTTTATATGTTTCTAAAATTTCGTTCCATTCTTCGAGATGAAAACTTTTAACTTCCGTCGAAGTTTTTGCATCTGCAATTAAATTTTTTGTGTAAATTTTGATAAATTCGCTGTAATCGTCAATAAATCGCAAATAATATTTCAGCGTCGAGATAATGCCGTTGGCGATAATGTCGAGATTTATTTGTTGTTTGATTTGCAAAATATATTCAGTTACGGCTTTTTCTATTTCCTCGTCGGCAAAGCCGTTTTGAAAAGTCGTGAGAATGTAATAACGATTTATATTTGTTGTTTTTATCTTTTTGACTATATCGAAAATCAAGTATTTATCAATCGCTATATTGTGTTTGATTTCAATGATTTCAAACGGATTGTTTTCTTCATTGTAAATTTCAATATCACCAAAACCGTGTTTGTCCGATGAAGTGTGAACTTGCAGAGGCAGAAGTCTTTTGTTTTTGTATCTTTCAAAATTCGGCAAAAGTATCTCGTAAATTGAATAAATCGCAATAACAGGAAGACGTGAACTTAATTTCAGGGCAAAATGCTTTTTCAATAATTCCAAAACCAATTGAATATTTAAGGCGGAAACATCTTGGCTGTTCGTTTCGACTAATTCAAAAAGGTTGGCTTCGCTTTCCGAAAGTTTGATGAGTTTGGCGAAAATATAAATAAGATAGATTGTTGGATTTTGATTATTTTCTTCAATTTGCTCAAAGATATTTAGAAAACTTCTCCGCAACTTTTTGTCGCGGATTTTTAAGTTTTGCCCTTCATTTTTTGTCCATTTGATTCGTTCTCTAGTTGCAAGCGTTAGAAAAGAACTTTCCTTGTTAGCGTATTTCGGAAAATGGTTTTTGAAAAAGGGCGATGTTAGTTGAGTATCTAATGTCCTCGCTGAATAGCCGCCTTCAAAATCAACTCGGTGAAGGCGAACATCTTGCGTCGGTTCAATAATTTTCTTTAACAAACTCGTCACTAAAGCCGAAACGATAGATTTGTTGCTACCGATTTTCTCAATCAAATAATCGACATCAATTTTAATTTCGTCCAATGTTTGTTCGATTTTGCCGCTTTCAATCAAATCAACAGCATTTTGAAAGGCTTTTTCGAGAATGTCTTTTGGGATCATACAAAAAGTTCTTGCTGTAAATTTCTTTGGCTTAATCTTTCGTTGGAAATATCAACGTATTCAGGGTTGATTTCAATTCCCAAATAATTTCGGTTTAAGGTTTTTGCCGCTACGCAGGTTGTTCCGCTTCCGCAAAACGGGTCTAGCACAATATCGCCTTCTTTGCTCAAAAGTTTAATCAATTCTTGAACAATATAAGTTGGGAAAACGGCGGGATGTTTGTTGTCTTTCGTCATTTCGACCGGACTTTCGATAATGTCTTTTTTCATCCGATTGCCCAAAATTTTTATTATTGTAAAACCGTTGTTTTTGATTTGATTATTTCGTCCGCTGTCTTGTCCGCCGTAAGCGAGTTTGTGAATTCCGCGAATTTTCATTCTAAACCCAACGATTTCTCCTTGATGAATTAGTTCGATTGTTTCTTTTAATGATGTCCGCGCCTCACTTTTTTCAATTTCGCTCAAATTAGCATTTTCAATTAACTCAAAGTATTTTTTCCCAAGTCCGTTAGAATATTTATTTTTACCGTTTTTGTTAATTTCGTCCAAATGGCTCAGATAATTTCCCAAGTCAAAATGATAATCTTTGGATTTAGCGAAAATGAAAAAAGGTTCGGTTGCTTGAATTAGTTTGCGTTTTTCCTGTCGCGGAGTCGGATTGAGTTTTGCCCAAGTCAGCTGATTTATCAAAAAAACGTCAACTTCTTCGGTTGCTTTGATGGCAAATTTGTAAGGTAAAAGAGAAAGATTGCCATTTACATATTTGTCGCCGAGATTAAACACAATTGAACCTGAATCTTTAACAACACGCACACATTCCTTAAAAATCTTTAGTAATTTTTCCAAATATTCTTTTTCGGAGTCTTCATTTCCGATTCCTGAAGTGCCGTTATTGTAATCTCTTTGCTGAAAATATGGCGGAGAAGTAATGACTAAATCAATTGAGTTATCGGCAAAATTTTTGATAATTTGCAAACAATCTCCAATAATTATCTCATTTTCGTATTCGATGCTTTTACCTGTCTGCATAATTCAACATTTAAGCAAAAACTAATCTGCCTTTCGGTTCGGGAATTTTTCTGCCTAATTCTTTTGCCGTGTCAAGCCATTCCTGAATGATAATTTCGGCATTCGTCAAGGCTTCTCTATAAGTTTCGCCGTCTGCCAGACAGCCCGCGAGTTCGGGGACTTCGGCGATAAATGCTTTATCTTCTTCGCTCCAATAAATGATAATTTCGTATTTACTCATCAGTTGCTCCAAGTTTGTATTTCAAAATCAAATTTCGCACTTGTTTGACTTGGTATGCTTTGGCTTTTGAGCCAAGCGGTTGAATGTTGATAATTTCATCAACGCCGTCTTTCGTAAAAATATGATGACTGCTTTTTATTCGTTCATCAAACCCGAATTTGTATAAAAGCCGACATAAATCGGTAAAATCAATATTCGCATCAGACCTGCCCGATAGAATTTGAATTTCGATTTTGCTAATTTTAGACACAGATAATTATAAACCATCACCGCCGATGATTTCGATTTGATATTTCAATTGTTGCTTTTTTTAATCTTTAGACACCGCTTTGCAGTTCACTTGTAACGATTGACGAAGACATTTTCTAATGACCGCGTTCGCCTTCGATGCCTTGCGCTAAATAATTTTTATGGTGTTTGATCTCAATCCAAACTGTTTTCGAGTGAAAAACAATTCTTCTAACGGCTGAGATTGTATGTTGACAGAAAGCCGTCAAAGCTGCAAACTTTGATGGCTGAGAGGCGACGGTGAAGCCGTGGTTGAGATATGACCAAATCAAAAGAGTCAGCACGTCAGATGCGCTCGCCGTCGCTTTGCTTG
>JANOXW010000214.1:0-2384 GCA_031418635.1 Acidobacteriota bacterium | reverse complement strand
ACATTTTCGTTGAATTTGAACATTCGCTCGAACAGATAAAAATTGTCCGATTTTCGCAACCAACTGTACCCAAAATAACCCAAAACAGCCGTTGCGCCGCCGATTAAAAAAGTGCGCCGCGAACGCCGACTCATTTGCCGTTTTGCCTCGTCATCACTCAAAGGTTCGCTCAATTCGCGCTTTTCGTTCAAAATAATTGCCGTATTATTTTTGTCGTAGAGATTTTCTTTATCTCGCTTTGCTTTTTCGAGTTCACGCACCTTTTCGACTAAAACTTCTTCTTTCTGTTCGCTCATATTTTTGCTCCTTCTTCAATCGCAACGGCAGTTTCAGGTAATTTTTCATCCGTCTTGACAACTTCATAACCGCTGACCATCGAACGAAAATTACCCCAACCGGCAAGCGCAACCTGAACGACGTGGACGACGAAAAACAACACGAAAAAAATCATCAGCCAAAAATGTTCCCAACGCGCCCAAGCGTAGCCGCCCAAAAGCGTCGTCAGCCACGCGAGTTGAAGCGGTTTATAAATCGCCAAACCCGTAACAATCGAGCCTAAACCGAGTAAAATCACGCCCGTATAAGCGATACGTTGTGCGTCGTTATATTTGCCTTGCGGCGGGAGTTTTCTGACGATGTGCAAATCGTGAAGCGCAACTAAAGGAGCGCGTTTGAATGAACTCGGAATCGGTAGTAACGCTCGCCATTCACCTGAAAAGATTAGATATAAAACGTAAATCACGCCGTTCGCGGCGAAAAACCACATAAAGAAAAAATGTAACGAAATGCCTTCGGCAAGCCGAAACGGAAGACCCAGCATTTCGTAAAACCACACGGGGAAAAAGTGAAACAGTTCGTAGCCGAAAATCTTGAAACTATAGATGGCGTTTGCCCAATAAATCAGCAAACCACTCCAAATCATCACGGTAAGGAGCGGAAAATCTATCCAATGTAGCCACCGAATTGCTAACGGATGTTTTTTTTCGAGTTTTTTCATGGCGTTGTTACCTTTCTGTTTCAATTATGCTTGAAGTCACCAAAATTATTCCAAAAGAAACGCAGTCGAGATGACAACATTTTTTAAATAATCATCTTTTGCAGTATCATTTTTTCCGCGTCGGTCAATGTAAAGTTTTCTTTCTCGTAAATATCGGCTAACTGCACAAGCGTAACGGCGCGAGTGTGTTCGGCGCGTATTTCGGCAATCGTTTCGAGATTTTCGTGCGACAATTCACGCGCCTTAGCGGTTTCGCCGTATTCGTTCAAACGCTTTGACAATTCGTTATAAGCCGCTGACCGTGATGCGAGTTGCGGAACGGTTTCGCACAAAGTCGCCGCTTCGTGCAAAAACGCGACAGCATTTTCTCGCTCACCTAATTCATTTTTTGCGTCCGAAATGCCAATCAATGCGAACATTTTTTGCGCGTCATCAGCTATCGCGGCAACGGCTTGTCGCGCCGATTCGTCTTTGCTTTGCATTGTGCAAACCTGCGCGATGTTGGCGAGTGCCGACATTTGATCGCTTTCGGAGATATTTTCCTGCGCGATTTCGATGGCGCGTTCCGCCTTGCCAAATTTGGCAAATTGAACGGCAACCGTTCCTAAAAGCGCGAAACGTGCCATACTGTCGCGGATTTCCGCATCTTTTTGCGATTTCAAAATCGCATACGCTTCTTCCAAAGTTTCGAGTGCTTCGTCCGCGTCGCCTTTATCAAAAAATTCTTGCGAAAACCCGACCAAACACGATGCAACCTGCGTATTATCGCCGACCAAATCAAGCGTCCGGTCAGCTAAATCAACACTTCCCGCCCGCAAAAATCCGAGTGCGATGTTCGCCAGCAGAGTGTCGCGGTGAACGCCGTCAATTCCCTCGGCAATTGTTTTAGCTTTGTCGAATGTTTCGATTGCTCTGTCATTTCTGCCATTGCCGCGAAAATGTTCGGCGATATATTGCAAAATTCTGACTTTTTCTTCAGGAAAATCAATTTCATCCGCCGACATTACGGCTTCGTCCAATGTCGCGTTTGCCTGTTCCTTTTGATTATTTTTCTCGTAATTTTCAGAGATAAACAGCAACGCATTGACCAAAGCGTCGGGATATTCGATGCGTGCCAGCGTTTCTTGCGCTTCGGCTTCACGATTACTGACCGTCAAATGATAAGCGATAATGCCCAACGCCTGTGAAGGATGATCAAGCGCGGCTGTAATCGAACAGGCTTTGTCAAACTCGCCGATAGATGCTTTTCTGATGGCGATGCGCTCCTTTGCTTCGGCTTGCAAGCCGTAATCTTCGATAGATTCGATGAGTTGAAAAGCGTATTCGTCATCGTCAATCGCGGCGCATTTGTCCGCCACATTTGATAACAGACGATCGCGCACAAACG
>JANOXW010000213.1:0-5092 GCA_031418635.1 Acidobacteriota bacterium | reverse complement strand
ATTTTTTTCTGCGAAACGACACCGGCTCATTGCTTATCAACGAAATCAACACTCTGCCCGGTTTGACCGACGCTTCCGGTTTTCCAAAAATGTGGGCGGGAAGCGGCAAAGAATTTTCCGACGTGATTGATGAACTCGTTGCTCTGGCAATGGAAAGACACGCCGATAAATCAAAAAACAGAACGATTCATTAGACATTATCGGAAATAAAATATTCTTTGATGATTCGGACTTTAGTAAGAATTTTTTGCCCGCGAAATACGCGAAAATACGCAAAAAAAAGAAAGTTTTACTACTGATAAGCACAGATAACCATAAATTGTTAGCCATCTGATATTTGATATTAGTTTTTTCTGTCTCATTAATCCTAAGTTAATTTTCTTCTCTTTTTTTCTCGCCATTTCGCGTATTTCGTGGGCAAATTTCTTATTTCCAATAATGTCTATTAAAGGTTTTGGACGAAAAAAAAACTAACTCAACGAATCTAAAATTGTTGGCGTAATATCGGCTAAACTTTTAATCTGCTTGGCTGATTCTAACTTTTTTCGTCCCCAAATAATCGTCGGAACCTCGTTCAAAGTGTGTGTGCGAACCGACAAATCTTCGAGATTACCGTGGTCGCTAGTCAAAATAACCGTCGTCGTTTCCAAATCAATTTTCTGCAACATTTCTCTGATAACGGCGGCAAGTTGCGGCAGATGTTCGGCGGCTTTTGCAAAGTCTTGGTCGTGTCCGATTTTGTCGGTCAAAAAATGTTCATAAAGTGTAAAGCGATGTTCCCGCGAAACATCCGCCAAAATCTCACCGACTTCGGCAGGCGAAAAAGTTGGAATATCAAAACCTTTTTCCTTCAAAGAATCATTAGTAAAATCGTGAAAAACCGCTTTCCGCCCGAGCAAATCAGGCAAGCGTCGAAACCGTAAATCAGCCGCTTCGACCGCGCAGGTCGTCGCGGATTTCCAACGCGGAGTTTGCTCGAAAAACTGCGGTGTATAGGCATTAGCAAAAACATTCGGCTCAATTTTACGGCGTTTTAATTGCAAAAAAATCGAATTTTCCTTTATCAATTCGCGCAACGCTTCGTTAGGAAAACCTTGTTTATGAAAACCTAAAAACTTGGGCGCGTTAATTCCCGTCAAAATCGTCGTTTGCCCCGATGCACTTTGCGGACGACCTTCAACGCCAAGCCGTGCATCAGTCGGAACAAGAATTCCGTCAAAAATAACGGAATGGTTTTCGTCTTGAAAATTGGCAAGCGGTTCAATATGTGGCGTAACGGCAAGCGGATTGTTTTCTTCGCGTTTGCCGATGCCTAAACCGTCAATAAAAAATAGCAGAACTGATGTTGAATTCATTTTATTATCAGATTGGAGCAAAGATTTATTGCCCGCGAAACACGCGAAACACACGAAAAAGAAAAAGATTTTTTTGATTTGTTTTAATTTTAGCGTATTTCGCGTGTTTCGCGGGCTATTTTCTTATTTTGAGTTTTAGGTTGTGTTCTTTCAACGCTTGAAACATAACTTCATCCGTCGCCGAAACTTTTATTTCGGCTAAAATCTCCGACATCGCGTTGCCCGAAAACAGATATTTCAATGCAATTATATCTGCTGGCGATGAAAAAATAAATTCGTCAATTGCGCCGCCCGTGAGCAATACTTTCAATTTTGAAACTTCCCTTTTGTCTGTAAATCTCGCTTGATAAATCGGAAATTCCGTAACACACGCTTTGTTTTCGGTCAGTTTTTCAGTTAATTCAATTTCTGAATCAATCTTTTTCAGTAAAAGAAAGCGCACATTTTCCAAACCATTTTGATTTGTATAATTTGTTATTGCCGCAAAAATGTTCTCAGTGTCGACAAGATTCGGGATAAGATCGGCGTGAAGTTGGACAAATCGCAATCTGTCCGCAACTGCTTCACCAATGGCGCAGACATTTACCGCATCCATCTCAAAAAAATCTACGCTTAACTCTTCCAACGCTTGCAGAAAATAATCAACCGCGAAAACATCGGGGAAAATTATCCAATCAAAATTCGTCAGATTTTGCAGATAACTGATTGAAGTTTCATCCAAAATCACTTTTTCCGTTTCAATCGGTGGAAATTGGAAAACCTTAGCACCGCTTGATTCGAGTTTGTCAATGAGTTTTCGATTGTTAGCGGTTGAAAACAAGCCGTAAGTTTTTTGGTCGGTTGCATTTGACATCTTTCTTCAAAGTTTAGCGGCAAAACCTTTTTTGGCAAGTTTGCATTTGAAGTTTAAAAAAAGTAAGTTTGATGATTGGACGAATTTTGCAAAGCAAACCGCAAACAGCCTTTCGCCAACATCAATCGGATATGAAAGCAATGATTTTAGCCGCCGGTTTCGGCACGCGGCTTTTTCCTTTAACAATTGACCGCACCAAACCCGCGATTCCATTTTTGGGCAAACCGCTGGTCGGTTATGTCGCCGAATATGTCGCCAAATTCGGCTTCAAGACGGTGGTCGTCAATCTTCATCATCAACCGAATTCCGTCAAAAAAGCTCTCGGCGACGGGGAACAGTTCGGCGTAAAAATTCATTATACAATCGAAGAACCAAAGATTTTAGGCACGGCGGGCGCACTCGACAATGCGCGGCATCTGCTTGAAGACGAAACTTTTTTAATCGTCAACGGCAAAATTATCACCGACATTGACATTTCCAAAGCCATCGAAACCCACAAAAAAAGCGGCGCAATCGCCACAATGGTTTTGAAGGAAAACCCAAACTTTGAAAAATTCACCGAAGTTTGGGTCGAAAATGGAAAAGTTAATGGTTTTGGCGATGGATTTCCAGACCAATCCAAAATCCAACATCCAACATCCAACATTCCATTGATGTTCACGGGCATTCACATTCTCGAACCGCGCGTTTTCGATTACATTCCACGCGGAGTTTATTCGGACATCGTACCGACATTTTATAATCCTGCGCTTAAAAACGGCGAAAAAATCGCCGCGCATATCACCGACGGAAGTTGGTTTGAACTCTCGACCATTCCGCGTTATCTCGAAATAAGTTTGGCGATGATGAACGACGCGAATGTTTTTACAGGTGAAAATTGTTTGATTTCAAAAAATGCAGAGGTCAAAGATTCGGTAATTTGGGACGACGTAGAAATCGAAGACGGCGCACAACTTGTCAAAACTATCATTGCCGACGGCGTGAAAATAAAAGCGGGCGAAAAGTTTGAAAATGTGGCGATTGTCCGCGCCGAGATGCTTTCTCACACCAAAGAAATTCCCGAAAAAGCGTTGAAAGGATACACACAGGGCGAAAATTATGTCGTTCCGCTCAATCAATGATAAAATTACTTTCAATTTTATGAACCCGATTTTTACGGAAAATGCCGTCGAAAGATTAAACAATTTTCTAACCAAAAACAATCAGAAACTTGCTGTCGAAGCCTTAACACCCGACGCTTCCACACGCGAATATTTCCGCGTCGGTTGGAAAAACACGACGGCGATTGCCTGCGTTTATCCCGAATCTTTTTTAGCGAAAGAACAAACTTATCTCGATGTTTCCAATCTTTTTCAAACACGCGATTTGCCCGTTGCCGACATTTACGCTTTCGACGAAGAACACGGTGTAATTGTTCAGGAAGATTTCGGCGATTTGATTTTGCGCGATGTTTTGGAAAATTCAAGCGCAGATAAACGCGATAATTTATTAAAGGAAACTATTTCTTTAATCGCAAAGATTCAAGCCGCGACGGAAAATGCTTTTAACCTTAATTCAATAGCCTCGCGCTTAAAGTTTGACGAAGAAAAATTGCTGTGGGAATTATTTTTTTTCAAGACACATTATTTTGAAACGCTGCGAAAAGTAAAACTCGTGGAGAAAGATGATAATTCTCTCACCAAAGAGTTCACCGAACTTGCGAAAGAACTCGAACAACACGCCAAAGTTTTGTGCCACCGAGATTTTCACGCGGCAAATTTGATGATTG
Source organism: Acidobacteriota bacterium (assembly GCA_031418635.1). Classification (GTDB taxonomy): domain Bacteria; phylum Acidobacteriota; class Blastocatellia; order Pyrinomonadales; family Pyrinomonadaceae. The sequence goes on along the minus strand of JANOXW010000213.1, from coordinate 1,116 downwards.
ATAACAAAAACCGTCTGCGGATAATTGATCACCAAGACGCACGCATCGGCGCGGCGAGTTATGATCTTGTTTCTCTACTTTTGGACAGAGTTTTAGCCACGCCCGAAGAAAGTTGGCTGACGGAAAAGAAACATTTTTTTCTGCGCCAAAGAGAAACTCTGGGTTTAGAGAAAATTTCCTACGCGGAATTTGACGACGAATTCCGTCTGCAAACAATTCAGCGATGCTTAAAAGCCATCGGCACATTTTCCTTTCAATCGGCAATGCGCGGCAAAACATATTTTGTGCTGTATATCAAACCTATGTTTCGGATTGTTTTAGAAGCGTGTCAGAGTTTGCAAAGATTCCCGAATTTGCAGAAAATTATCAGAGAGAAAATCTTATAAACTTTATGAATCAAACATATATCAACGAATTAAAAGACCAAATTGGCGTGGAAGTTACCTTAAAAGGCTGGCTTTATAACTCACGCTCCAGCGGGAAACTCGTTTTTTTGCAGTTGCGGGACGGCACGGGCATCGTGCAATGCGTCGTCTTTAAAGGAAATAATGAAGAACTCTTTGAGCAAGCAAAATCGCTTGGGCAAGAATCTTCCATCATCGTCAAAGGTAATGTCAAAGCCGACACGCGATCTTCAATTGGCGTGGAATTAGACGTTACGGCGTTGGAAATTGTCCAAAACGCGACGGAATATCCGATAACACCGAAAGAACACGGCACGTAATTCCTTATGGACAACCGCCACTTGTGGATTCGATCTAAAAAACAACACGCGATATTAAAAATCCGCCACACGGTCATCAAAGCCGTGCGGGATTTCTTTGATAACCAAGGATTTATACTCGCGGACACACCGATTTTCACACCTGCCGCGTGCGAAGGGACAACGACGCTTTTTGAAGTAGATTATTTTGACGACGACAAAGCTTATTTGACGCAAAGCGGACAACTTTATAACGAGGCAACCGTCGCATCTCTCGGCAGAAGTTATTGTTTCGGACCTGTTTTTAGAGCAGAAAAGTCGAAAACCAGACGGCATCTGACGGAATTTTGGATGGTCGAACCCGAAATGGCTTACGCGCATCTCGACGACGTGATGATTCTCGGCGAAGGCTT
>JANOXW010000212.1:0-4841 GCA_031418635.1 Acidobacteriota bacterium | reverse complement strand
TATTCGGAATATGAGATTTTCTCGACCGCTCCTTGAAACTCTGTTATAACGTCGAGCGGAAAAGGAAGTAAAAGTTTGTTCCAGCGGAGGAATGATGAAAATTTTAGTAGCGACGGACGGTTCGGATTACAGCAAAGCGGCGATTAATATGTTGGCAAACTTCGTCGCAGATCCAGAAACTACGGCTTTCAAAATCGTTTCAGCCGTCGAATTTTCGACTATGCTGCCGTCAAACGGGTTTATCGCGGTTTCGGCGGGATACTACGACGATATGCAGCAATCTTTGCGTGAACGGGCGAAGCAATCCGTCGAGCAAGCCGAAACCGCGATTCGTTCATTGTTTCCGGGCGGTTTGCTCGATTTGACGGCGGAAGTGTTAGATGGTTCACCGCAGCGCGTCATCGTTGAAACGGCGCAGGAATGGGGAGCGGATTTGATTGTCATCGGCTCGCACGGCTACGGATTCTGGTCGCGCACACTGCTCGGCTCGGTTTCAAATTCGGTCGTGCATCACGCGCCGTGTTCGGTTTTGGTGGTGCGGAGGGCAGCGGCGGAAACGCCGGTAAAATAGGAATCAAAAATGGCAAATATTTTAATTTTGGGCGGCGGTTTCGGCGGTTTGATGACGGCGGAACATCTTTCAAAATCACTCGGCGGCGGAAGCTCGCACCGCATTACGCTTGTTTCACCCAAAGATAAATTTACATTTTATCCCGCGCTGGTCAGGCTCGCTTTCGGCGATTGCGACGAGGAAGATATTTCATTTGATTTGCACGAAAAATTAAACGATTTGAATGTTCGATTCGTGCAGAGCGAAGTTATTAAACTCAATCTCGATCTCAAACGGGTGCAGGTCGCGGGGAAAGATTTCGACGGCGATATTTCCTACGATTATCTGGTTATCGCTATGGGGCGCAGGCTGGCGACCGAAAAAATCGGCGGCTTTTTTGAACACGCGCATCATTTGCTCGGCGTGACGGCGGCATTAAAATTCGGTCAAGCCGTAAAATCGTTTGAGAAGGGAAACATCGTCGTCGGACTTGCGCCGCAGGCGCTGCTGCCCGTTCCGGTTTGCGAAACCGCGTTTGCGCTCGCCAAAGAATTTGAACCGGAAATAGCGAAACGAGAAATTTCCGTCAGCGTCGTCTTTCCCGAAACCGTCAAAACCGCTTTCGGCGGCGCGGATCTGCACCTGAAATTAGAAAAGGCGTTTGCCAAACATCACATCAAAGTAATCACCGATTTTGCGGTTCAAGAAATCACTGAAAAAACGATTGTTTCAGCCGAAGGGCAAAAAATTGACTTCGATTTGCTGATGCTTCTGCCGCCGTTTCGCGGTCAGGCGATGCTCGGCAATGACGGAATTACGGATGAGTTAAATTTCGTCAAAGTTGATAATTTTTTGCGCGTCGCGGATTTAGACAAAGTTTACGCGGTCGGCGATATTGCCGCTTTTACGGGACCGAAACTGGCGTTTATGGCGGTGCGCGAGGCGCAAGTCGCCGCCGCTAACATCGTCTCCGAGATTGGCGGCGGCATAGCGAGAGAAATTTATAACCACGACATCGCGGTCATTATTGACGAAGGCGGCGAGGATGCGATTTTTCTGCATTACGGAATCTGGGACGACACTCTTCGCGGATTAAAGACGGGCAAAATGTGGAGCCGGATGAAAAATAAACATAATCAACTGTGGGAAGTTGTCCGCGACGGTTAATAAAAAACAAATTTGAAGAAGTGATTGAAAGCATAATTCTCATTTTTGAATCGCTTAATATTTATTTTTTCAAACGATACGGAGTCATTAAATGAAAGTTACGGCTGAAATGAAAGTTAAGGAAGTCCTGGATTTGGGCGAGCATCTTTTGAGCGCGTTCATCTGGCTTTCGCCCGAATTCGAGCGGTTGAATTATCCGAAACTGCGTCGCGCGATGAGCGGACGAGTAACAATCGCGCAAGCCGCCCGCATCGCGCAAATTCCGCTCACCGAGGCTCTCTATGTTTTAAATCTCGCGGCGGGCGCGGATTCCGAAATGCTGGCTGACGAGTTAAAACTCTCCGAACGCAAAGATTTTGATTATCGGGAAACAAATCCGCCGCAGAAACCGCTTGAAATCTTAGATTTGAAAGACACCGACCCGCGAATAATTCTGGTTGATGTCATCGAACAAGCGGAAAAACATCTTGACCCGATGCCGAAAATCGCCAAAGGACTGGTTTCCCTAAAACACTCGGAAGACGTACTGCTCGTTCATCACCCGTTCGACCCGATTCCCTTGAGAGATATGTTTGCCCGCCGCGGTTTTGCAAGTTGGGCGGAAGAGCGCAGCCAGGGGCATTGGTTTATCTATTTTTACCGCCCTATAGCGTCAATCGGCGCAATCGCTCATCCGCCGATTTACAACCGGGTTTATGCAAAAGCGGCGGGCACGGGAATTTATTGAAATGGTATGAAATATATCGAACTTTTAGAAAATTTTAATTTAAACAAAATTGTCCCGAACGAAAAATCGAAGGTTGTGAAAAAGATTTTTGACGGGACTCGCCGCCAAATAATCAGCATCGAACTCCATCACAACGAAAAGTTGTCAAAACATAGAGCAAACGAGCCGATTACGGTTTTTTGTCTGGCGGGAAACGGAACGTTTCGGGCGGGAGAAGATTTAGAAGACGAGCAAAAACTCGTCGCGGGAACGCTCTTAACTTTGGAAGCGGAGGTCGAACACGAAGTCGTCGCCGAACCGGACATTCATATTTTAGTTATGAAATTTAAGGGAGCATAAGCGACAACGACATTTCATGCGGTTTGATAAAGGGAAACAAAACCATTTCCTCTTTTTCGCATATGAACGGTCAAATCGTCGCGGAGATTTTGCAAAGTCAATTGCTAATCGAAAATTCTGCATACTGCACTTTTTTGTAAATATTATTGCTTATATGAAATTACGCATACGGGGAAATTCCGTCCGGCTGCGCTTAACTAAAACGGAAGTCGCGCAGTTCGGCGAAACAGGCTCGGTAAAAGTAACGGTTGAATTCGGAACTGAACCGCATCAACAATTTGTTTATGCCTTGACAACTTCGGTGCAGGTCGAAGTTTTGCAAGCCTCTTTGAAGAATAGTCTTATAACCGTTTTGGTTCCCGAATCTCAAGCAAAAGAATGGACGCAAACCAATCAGGTCGGACTCGTAGCAGAGCAATCCATCGGGGACGGTAAAACGCTGCACATTTTAATTGAAAAAGATTTTGCCTGTCTTGAGGATAGACCGGATGAGGACGAATCAGAAGCTTTTCAGAATCCGCTCGAAGGCAAAGAGTGTTAGACAAATAATTTTCAATTATGACGAAAAGTTTTGGAACCGGAAAATCACAACTGTTCTTTAGCGAGCCACTTAAATATTTGAAAATCGATAGTTTTGAAAATCAGTAATAAAGAAAAACTCTTGCTAATGTTGTCCTTAACTGCCATCATAACGGCATTAAAACTCGCCCGTGAAGTATTTTTATCCGCTTCGCTTTTTACCGACCGCTTCATCTTGGTGAAAATAAAATTGAGAACTGTAAGGTATTGAATTCGCATAATTCATTTTAGGCAAAAGTGTTGATTCTGAATCAATTTAGAGTAAAAAATTATGGCAACCGCGTCGAGAACATTACCACTGTCAGGGATAGTAAATTATTTTCATCCGACTTTAATCGGAGTTCTCGCGTCTGCGCTTCTAACGCTGCTGGTCATTGTCGGTTCACGCAACCTCGAACATTTTGATTCCGCACTTTTCGGTTATACCGTGGCAAGCGTCGTCGCCTTTGGTGCAATTGTTTTCCGTTACGCGATCTGGCTCCAGCGTCCTGCCACAAGAACTTATTTTCGGCGCGGTTTGAGTCTGTTCTTCCAACGCAAAAAGTTTGCGGCAAACGCGGCAAGTGCGGCGACAACCGTTGCGACTAACTTAGTCGCGCAGAAATTTATTTTCAAACGCGGCACGATGCGCTGGCTGATGCACGCGCTGATTATGTGGGGTTGTATTATCGCGGCGGCGATTACGTTTCCGCTCGTGTTCGGCTGGGTTCACTTTGAGCTTGAAGGCGATTTGGGTTACCGAGCTTATCTTTTCGGCATTCCGACTCAATTGATGCAGGGACGCGACATTTGGGCGTGGATTGTTTTTCACGGCTTGGATTTCTCGGCAGTCATGGTTATCGCCGGCTGCGCCATTGCGATTCACCGGCGTTTGACGGACCGGGGCGTGATTGTTTCCCAAACATTTTTGCTCGATTTCACGCCGCACCTGATGCTTATAGCGATTTCGGTTTCCGGTCTGATGCTGACGGCTTCGAGTCTCTGGTTTGAAGGCTATATGTATTCGTTCATTTCCCTGACGCATCAGGCGACGGTGATTATGACATTGTTTTATATACCGTTCGGAAAGCTGTTTCACATCGTTCAGCGTCCGGCATCAATCGGCGTTGAGCTTTATCAGCAGCGTTCGCAGGAAATGCCGCAAGCGGTCTGCCCGCGCTGCAAAACCGAATTTATCAGTCAGATGTGGATTGACGATTTGAAAAAAGTGGTTGGTGAATTAGGTTTTGATTATCGAATGGAAAACGGTCAGACGCTTCAGGATTATTGCCCGCGCTGCAAACGGATTATGCGCGGACTTTCATACGCGAATTTGTCGAAGAAACGCGATGAGCCGGTTTTTTACGGCACACGAGCGGAACTTAGCCGCGAACAAACACGAACAAAACACGAAAAATAATTTAGTAAATTTCGTGTTCTTTCGTGTTTGTTCGTGGCTAAAAATGGTTTTATTTTATGTCAAAGGTCGAAAATTTAGAT
>JANOXW010000211.1:0-4218 GCA_031418635.1 Acidobacteriota bacterium | reverse complement strand
CTTTCACCTTACGAGAGAAACCCCTAAAGTTTTAGTTCTCTCGTTTCAAGAATTCTTAAAAACAATTTAGTTTTTGTTAATGTTTTATGGCTATTCGCTTCGGAACATCGGGTTGGAGAGCAATTATCGCTGATGATTTTACATTTGCAAATGTTCAGTTTGTAACGGAAGCAATTTGCAGTTATTTGACAGAAAGTTTAAGCAGTAATCAAAAAACTTTTATAATCGGACACGATTCGCGCTTTATGGGCGAAAAGTTTTCGCTCGTTGCCGCCGAAATTGCCAAGCGAAAAGGTTTTCGCGTTTTACTTTGCAATCATCCCACGCCAACACCGACGATTTCGTTTGCTATAAAAAACGAAAAAGCGGTTGGCGCAATGAATTTTACGGCTTCGCACAATCCGCCGGAATATCAAGGAATTAAGTTTTCGACAGCAGATGGCGCACCGGCTTTGCCCGAAATTACTAAGCAGATTGAAGATAAAATCGAAAACGGCGCACGAGTTGAAGATAAAGAAGGCGGTTCGATTGAAACATACAATGCGCGTCCGGCTTATTTGGATGATTTGAAAACTAAAATTCGATTTGACCAAATCGCCAATGCGAAAGGCAAATATGCTTACGATGCGTTGTGGGGAACAGGGCGCGGATATTTGGATAAGATATTGCGCGAACACGGTTTAGAGGTCGAAACGATTCACGATTGGCGCGACGTAACCTTCGGCGGAAAATCGCCTGAGCCAAGCCAACATCAAGTTAGCGAATTGATTGAAAATGTCAAATCTAAGGGATTGACACTCGGACTTGCGACGGACGGCGACAGCGACAGATTTGGAGTAATTGACAGCAACGGCGAGTTTATTTCGCCAAACGAATTAGTCGCGCTTTTATCGGATTATCTGGCTGAAAGTCGCGGTTGGACAGAAGGTTTGGCACGAAGCGTAGCAACATCGCATTTGATTGATCGGGTTGCGAGGAATCGCGGTTTGAAATTATACGAAACGCCCGTCGGATTTAAGTTTATTGGCGAATTGATAAACGAAGACAAGATTATTTTGGGCGGAGAAGAATCCGCCGGTCTTTCCATCAAAGGACATTATCCCGAAAAAGACGGCATTATTGCCTGTCTGTTGGCGGCGGAAGCGGTCGCCGTGCGCGGAAAAAGTTTGACCGAGCAGTTAAACGAACTTTACGAGCGCGTTGGAAAGTTGGAATCGGGCAGAATCGGCGTGAAATTAACCGATGAAATTGCCAAAAGTTTGCAAGAAAAATTGTCGCAAGAACCCTCGGAAATCGGCGGCAAGAAAGTTGAAAAGATAAATCGAATGGACGGCGTGAAATTCATTTTCACAGACGGCAGTTGGATGTTAATGCGTCCTTCAGGAACAGAGCCGCTAGTCAGAATTTACGCCGAAACTGAAAACTTACAAGATTTGGAGGTGTTACTTGAGCAAGGTCGTTGCTACTTACTGGGATAATAATTCGGTGGTTTTAATGCCCACAAAAACTCGTATTAAACGAGCGAAACGCACGGAAACCGCTACGCCACAATGGGTTGTTTTTGCCGTCATAACGTCATTGACATTTATGCTTTGTCTGGCGATAAACTTACGCGCTTTTTCAGAGATGAGTGCGGAAATACAGCAGAATGCAAGTTTAAGCAGACAAATGGAACAATTGACCAACGAAAATTTGGCAATTCAAGAAGAGATTCATACTTTGACAACCGACTCGCGCACGATTGAGCGCGAAGCCCGAAAAATCGGGATGAGTCGGTAGTGTTGAAAAGTTTTTCGTGCCGATAAATTAACTTGCGGAGATTTTTTTTATCAGCACATAATGCCTGCCCGCTAATCATCCGCCTTTTGCCTATCCGCTCCGTGTTTGCCTACAGCTAAGCCAGCCGAAAATCGCGGCAGATGTTTCCCGAACATCTGCCGCACTTCCTTTTTTAAATAGACGAAATTTTGCCTTTGGATGTTTTTCCCATTTGGTAATTTCTCTATTCATTTAACCGAGCCACAACTTTTCCCTTGATGTATTCTCTTGTAACCGCCCCAAAATGGCGGCTGTCGTTACTGTTTTCCAAATTATCGCCGACTAAAAAATAATTTCCTTGTTCGTTAATTCGCTTGATTCTTTTAATCAGTTCGCTGTTTTGCTCGATTGGATGTTTGGCAACAACGATGTCGCCGACTTCGATTTCGGCATTTCGATCAACCAAAACCACCTCACCGTCTTTTAACGTCGGATTCATTGATTTGCCTTCGCAAATATATTTATGCCGATAGCCTAAAAAAATTAAGGCAATTTCGTAAAGGCTGGCTGCTGGTAATTCTTTCATTCAGCTAAAACAAAAGCAGAAACGAAACAATTAAGGAGCGTGTTCAATTTTAGATTTTAGCATTGAATACGTTCATTCACAGTCGCGTTTTTGCCTTATCAATCATCGTTTGACAAATCGTTTCCAATTCCTTAAATTCAGAATATAGACTTTTTTGTAAAGATTCAAATTATGAACAAATTTCAGCCGAAAAAGAAAATCTACTGTTGCTGTTGCAAAACACATCGGCTGAGATTCAGCGTGAAAATTTTTTGAGGATAATGCTATAAATTAAATGAATCCAGTCGGTTGTGAAACATAATAAAAATTCACAACCGATTTTTTATCGAACAATTTTATCGAACAAGGGAAGGCGAAATGCAGACAGCAATTTTGGAAGCACAAGCAAATTATCAAGAAAATTTTTTAGAATCAAACATCGGCAACACGTCGTTGATTCGTCTGCGGCAAATTACGAAAGATTTGCCCGCAAATATCGAAATTTATGCCAAAGCCGAACATTTAAATCCGGGCGGTTCGGTTAAAGATCGGGCGGCTTTGGCAATGATTCTAGCTGGTGAGAAATCGGGCGTACTCACAAGAAACAAAACGATTCTCGACGCGACTAGCGGCAATACGGGAATTGCTTACGCGATGATTGGCGCGGCGCGTGGTTATAAAGTTACGCTGACTTTGCCGAAAAACGCTTCTTCGGAACGCAAACGAATCTTGAAACTTTACGGCGCAGAAATCATCGAAACCGACGCGATGAACGGCACAGACGGCGCACAAATTAAGGCGAAAGAACTTGCCGAACAATTTCCCGACAAATACTTTTATCCCGACCAATACAACAACGAAAATAATTGGAAAGCGCATTTTGCGACAACCGCGCCGGAGATTTGGCAACAGACAAACGGACGCATTACACATTTTGTCGCCGGGTTAGGAACGACGGGAACTTTTGTCGGAACATCGCGCAAACTAAAAGAATTTAATCCGAATATCCAAGCCATTTCGATGCAACCCGATTCGCCGCTGCACGGTTTGGAAGGAATGAAACATCTCGAAACGGCGATTGTGCCGGGAATTTACGATGCAAACATTGCCGATAAAAACGTCGAAGTCGCCACCGAAGACGCACAAGTAATGACGCGCAACTTAGCGCGGCAAGAAGGTTTATTTGTCGGTGTCAGCGCGGGCGCAAACGTCTTCGCCGCGCTTCGGCTGGCGCGTGAATTGAACAAATCGGCGGTTATCGTTACAATCCTTTGCGACGGCGGCGGCAAATATCTTAACGAAGATTTTTGGGACGAAGCGTAATTGGGATTTTTGATTAAAATTTTTTATTCTTTGAAAATTTAATAGCGTGTCGAGTAAAAATTCATTGATAATAATCGAAAATTCGATTATTATCAAAAACATTGGAATCATTAAATAATTCGGCATCTGTCGTTATGATTTCAAGTAAGTTGTGTGGATATAGTTTTTATAATTCCGTATAAATTATTCAACGGAATTTAATTCGGTAGAATACAAAGTTAGGTCAGAGAGACGATGCAACTTGTGAGCAAACGACGGTTCGACAACACTTGACATAGTATGGTAAGCTCGTGAGCTTCCGCTCAACCGCGTTGGAGACGGAAAGCTCACGAGCTTACCACATCCTTCGCGGTTGTCATCTCCATCTTTCGCTCGTAGCATCGGCTCTCTGCCTAACACTGAGTTCAGCGGATTCGCCGCTTGGATTGCTGTTAAACTTGTGTAGTGAAATCAAAGTTGTCTCTATCCGGCGAACCGCTGAACTCAGTGTTATACGTGCGAAACGGTGCGCAGCATTTAAGAAATCCGAATATGCAAGTTGAGTCAGAAACAAAGGACGCAGATATTTTTAG
>JANOXW010000210.1:0-2027 GCA_031418635.1 Acidobacteriota bacterium | reverse complement strand
CCCGCAAATTGAAATACGGCGGACTCGTCACAACACAATCAATACTTTCGTCGGGAAATGTCTTGAGAACTTTCAAGGCATTACCGCAAATAATTTTATTCGTAAATGATTCGATTGGTTTTTGTTTGATATTTTGTGGTGAGTTTTGAGGTATTTTATTGGTCATTAAATTTTTTATGTCTAAAAAGTTTCCATTTCTCTATCCGAATTTGCAACGGTCTTTCTGAAGTTTCGAGTGTAATGTATTTCTGAACTGCCAGACGTTTTAAATGCCTTTGAATGGTGCGAAGCGGTAAGCCAGTTTCCTTGACTATCGTTTTCTGTTTGCGGGAAAAGATGCCTGTTTTGCGATTGGCATAAGTCAAAAGGTAAAGATAAATCCAAATACTTAACCCCATTGCTTTTCTATGCTTTCCGTCAATATCCGATGAAAGACCTTTCCAAATCGGAGTCCACCAATCTTTTTGATTGCTTCGCAAGGGCAATAATTTCTGATTGTATTTATTTTGTGAGATTATTTGATTTATTTGTTTCATAAAATTGGAATTGATAGCTACAAATTTAATCTAACAAGTTCCAATAATGCTGTGTAGATTGAAAAAACAGACGCTTTCGTCTGTTTTCAGGGAAGGTTATCCACAACCGCTTTTTCTTTTTAATTTACTTTAATTAATACTTTATGAGAGAAAAGGTTAGCTCGGATTTTCCGCAAAGGTAAAGAAGAATTTCAACTTTAAAGTTCAAATAGTGTGCCGCTTTTGACAAAGAACACGCCAGAAATAACACAAATACGCGTCATATTAAGCACAAAAACCATTACCCATTTCAGAAATAGACAGAAAAAATCTCGTTAAAGAAGAACCTTTCTAAAAGAAATATTTATTTTAAGCGGCTATGGCAACTTGTTTTTGGTCAACTTCAACAAAAATATGTTGGTAAAATGAATCCCACAACATTTGCATTAATTCAACGCCTTTTTCAACGCCTTTTCGTAATAGTTTGCGATTTTCTTCTGTTTTGCCATAAATCAACATTCCGTTTTCTGAAAAATCGGCGTGCTGAACTTCAGCAACTTTGTGAAAGTTGAAGTATTCCCGATCAGATTTCGACAAAAAATCATACTTTTCGAGTCCGTTTGAAAAATGGCAATGTAAGGAAGATGCTAAATATTCAAGAGCAAAGTGCAAACCAAACGCATAGACCTCATTTCCATCCTTCCAAATATTTAGAACCTCATTTCCAAACACTTTCACCTCCGGCAAGGTTTCAGTATTTTCAACATCCTCATCTGAAACATTTAAGGCTCGAAGAAATTTTTGCAATAACCGAGCATGGATTTTTGTTCGGTCGCCCGTGCCATATTCTTCATTCAAAATTTCAATCAAATCAAAACGAATATCGTCATCTTTGACGTTATAAATAATAGCTGGAAAAGCCTCCTTATGCTTTTTCGCCGTTTTATACCATTGAACACCAAATTTTCTTAATGATTTGATTGAAAGAACTTCTTTCTCAAAACGAATTAAAAATTCATGGTTCATTGCAGAATGATTAGACATTTTCAGTTTCATCTGCTTTAAAAATTTTTGCTCATCATTATTAATCTCTTGCATTTAATTTTAAAACTCCTTCTTAATTGACGTTTAAAAAATCAATTTGGTTGTATTTCTATTCATTTAAATCAGGCGATGGCTTGTGTAGCGTTCTTATTGTTTGACGAACAGTCATATTTTTAGATTCAATTTCTTGATGAGAGCGTAGTATAAAAATTAAAAGGTTTCCCATTAGAAGTTGAAATGCAACTGAACCGCTAAAAAATTGATGGTAATCCTTTTGCATTGGCACTGATACCACAACAGTAATTAAAAGTAAGGAAATAATAATAGGAATGTCAACATAAAAAATTAAAAGTTTATATATTTGTTCGTTATTTTTCTTCCACATATATATATCACCAAACAAAAATATAAAAACAATGACAACAACTAGAAGTTGATATACTGTAATTGCTTTAAATATTATTAAAA
>JANOXW010000209.1:0-18322 GCA_031418635.1 Acidobacteriota bacterium | reverse complement strand
TCCCTCATCCTTCATCCTTCATCCCTTATCTTAAAGCGTGTTTCATCGCGTCTTCCACATCAGGAAAGCTAAATTCAAAACCCGCGTCTTGCAATCGTTTCGGCAAAACCCTTGCGCCTTCAAGCAGAAGTGTTTCGCCTTTTTCGCCGAATAAAAGTTTGATACCAAAGGCAGGAATCGGAATAATTGTCGGGCGATTTAAGACTTTGCCCAACGTCTTGGTAAATTTTTCGTTGGTTACCGGATTTGGCGCAGTGGCGTTGATTGCGCCGTTTAGTGTGTCGTTTTCGAGCGCAAAATGGATTATTCGCACCAAATCGGCAAGCGCAATCCAACTCAGATATTGGTCGCCACTGCCGACTGTGCCGCCGACACCGAGTTTGAATGGTATCAGCATTTCTTTGAGTGCGCCGCCGTCTTTTGCCAACACAACGCCGATGCGCGGCATCACGACTCGTACGCCGAAATCTTCGGCTTTTACCGCTTCGGCTTCCCACGCCGCACAAACTTCGGGAAAGAAACCTTCGCCGTGTTTGCTGACTTCTGTTAAAATTTCATCGCCCCGATTGCCGTAAAAGCCGATTGCCGATGCGGAAACAAAAATCTTCGGCGGATTTCTCACCTTTCTGAAAGCGTCAACCAAAGTTTTTGTGCCGACGACGCGACTTTCTTTTATGCGCCGTTTCTTATCATCCGTCCAACTTCCTTCACCGACGTTATCGCCCGCCAAATGCACAACCGCATCGAAATTTTCGAGTTTATTTTGTTCGCTTTCGCTAAAACCGTGTTCCGCGTCCCATTGAATCTCATCCGCATTTTTCGCCGCTTTCCGCGACAATTTATAAACCTCGTGTCCTTTGGCTTTTAAGGTCGGAACTAATTCGCCGCCGACAAGACCGCTTGCGCCTGTAACTAAAATTTTCATTGTTTTTGATTGCCGAAACTTTATCTGATTATTTTAAATTTTGAACTTTGTATAACATACCCATTGTGATTGACAGCCCTGGTAAATATTATGACTATCTCTTCCGGGTAACCAAACTTCTTATTATATTTAGCAAATATGATTTTTTTCTTTTCTAATTCTTGCCGCATATAGTTGAACAATTTATCAATCGTATCAAAGTCTTCATATCCATCAATTTTCTGAACACCAGATTTTGAAGCATACCCCTTTGAAACAAAATCCATAGAATTTACTTCACCTTCCCGAATTTTAATTAATACTGGCGACCGATCATGCGGACTGGTAACTCCACCGCCAACACTACCAAACACAAAATCATAATTAACGATTTTATTCTCCATCCACAAACGACGATTGCGTTCTAATTGGTCAGAAGTAGCTTCAAATTTACTTCTCCACTCTTTAGCAAAATCCTCATCAGCAATGTTTGCTGGCTCATTTGAAGGCTTTTTGCTTTCAGACATAGAATTTATCGGTTTGTTTTCAGGCATTGAACTCTGAGAATTATTGTTTTCAGGCAAAGAACAACTTAAAAGTTGAAAAACAGCCATCAGAAAAATTAACAAACTTGTTGTCTTTTTCATTTTAAAAATTTCATAAATATTCAAAATCAATTTCATCATTTTGCCTTTTTACTTTTTACTTTTTACTTTCACTCTTTTCCTTGCAAATCACGCCGCACAAATTTGACCATTTTTTGAATTTCTTCTTCGGTTAATTGATCTTTAAAAGCGGGCATCGGGAGTTTGCCGAATTTGATTTGCTGGTAAATTTCTTCTTCGGATTTTGTCGCCGATTCGCCGTAACGCAGACTTGGAATTATTTTGTCCTGCATTTCTTTGCCGTTTGCTTCCTGTCCGTGGCAAATCACGCAATTTTGGCGAAACATCGAAGCCTCATAACTTTTGCTTTCTGTAATGTTAAATTCCTTGCGCTGAGAACTTCCCTTTGAACAGGCAAAAACCGAGAAGACGATAAATACTAAAACTGCCGTGATTTTAAACTTTGGACTTTGGACTTTAGACTTTGGACTCATTTTATCGCTCCTTCAATCGGACTTGACGCACTTGCATAAAGACGCTTCGGCATTCTGCCCGAAAGATAAGCAAGTCGTCCCGCTTGCACGGCTAATTTCATTGCGGTTGCCATTTGCGTCGCGTCGTTGGCTTCGGCGATTGCCGTGTTCATCAAAATTGCGTCCGCGCCAAGTTCCATTGCAATCGCCGCGTCAGACGGAACGCCAACGCCTGCGTCAACAATTATCGTCGCGTCGGGCAATTGCTCGCGCATAATCCGCAAATTTGACGGATTTTGCACGCCCATTCCCGAACCAATCGGCGCGGCAAGCGGCATCACAGCGGGACAACCTGCGTCCAACAATTTTTTCGCCATAATTAAATCGTCAGTGAAATATGGCAGAACGATAAAACCTTCTTTGACGAGAATTCGGGCGGCTTCGAGAGTTTGCTCGTTGTCGGGCAAAAGTGTAACTTTATCGCCGATAACTTCGAGTTTTATCCAATCAGTTTCGAGTGCTTCACGCGCAAGACGCGCAGTTCTAATTGCGTGATCCGCATCGTAACAGCCCGCCGTGTTTGGCAAAATCATCATCTTTTCGTCCAAATAATCGAGAAAAGATTCCGTTTTTCCATCCAAAGGTACACGATTGACCGCGACCGTTACCATTTCCGCGCCCGAAGCCATGTGCGCCGCTTGCATCTCTTGATAATTTCTATATTTGCCCGTGCCGATAATCAGCCGTGAGCTAAAAGTTTTTCCTGCTAAGTCAAATAAATCAGTCATATTAGATAATTACGAATTTCAAATTACGAATTACGAATTTATATTTTCAATCTTACCAAAAAATTAGACAAAAGAAATGCGGACTGAAAATTTCAATCCGCATACTCTACAATTCGTAATTCGTAATTCGTAATTAAACTACCCGCCGCCGACAAAATGAATAATCTCGATTTTATCCGCGTCGTTGATTTGGATATTTTCCCAATCTTTTTTGCGGACGACTTCTTTATTTAACTCAATCGCAATGCGTTCATCAGGCAGAGAAAGATGTTTGAGCAACGCAGTTAAATTAAAATTTTCCGCGATTTCTTTTGTTTCGCCATTCACAAATACTTTCATCATTCAATCCAAAATCCAAAATCTAAAATCGAATCAGCCTTGCTGAATGACTCTCCGCAATTCGATTTCTTCGCCTTCGCTCATTGCTCTGACCAAAATTGCGGCGCGTCCCGTTGCGAAATGCGGCAGTTGCAGATGAACAATCGCTATTCCATTACTATCGGTTTTAGCGTGAAAAATCAACGGGCGAAACGCTGTGCCGATAACTTTAACCAAGATATGCGCTCCGCTCAAACCAATTTCTTGGCTTCCGCGTTTGACCAAAATATTAACGGTTTTACGTTCGCCGCCTTTGAAAACCACGTCGCCCAGCAGTTCTATTTTTAACGAATCATCAACGATTTGCTCAAATTTGGCAAAATCGGTGATAATTTCCACCGCTTCGGCAGGCAAAATCATCTCTTCTTCGACGATTTGCACCGCGCCGATTTCGATGATCGGTTCGTCGAGAACGCTAATCGGAATATCCCAAACCAATTCGCCCGTCGGTTTCGGTATTTCTATCGCAATAAGTTCTTCGGCTTTGGACACATCGAGGGCGAGTTCTTTGAGCGGAGATTTTGTTTTTTCTTTGAAAACTTGCGCTAACAAAGCGTCTTCTATCGTTTGCGGTTTGTCATTTATTTTTGCGACAACGGGTTTGATTGGTTTTTGCGCGACCAGACGATTGTTCCGCAAAGCCGAATCCTTCATCGTCATCCGCTTTAAATCTTCGATTCTGCCCGCCATAATTGCCGCGCAAATCAATTTATGTTGTTTTTGCAGACGCTCGGTAAGTGTTTTTTCATCAAATACACCCGCCAACAAATCATCGTAAGGTGAACGCTTACTCGCCAAAATCGTGCCGCGGTCATAGACCAACGACAAAATCAGCGGCGTATCAACACCTTTATCTTCGGTCTGAACGTGATACGTTACGCCTTGAAATTCTATATCTGTATTAAAACCGGTTATCACAACTTTTGCAAAATAAAATCGGCGAGAAAATGGACGGTATTTTTTGGACAATTGCCCAACTATGAAATTAACACAAGCGTTTATTAACGGTCAACGGAAAGTTTGTTGAGTTTGTTGAGTTTGTGAGTTTGTTGAGATTTGATTTTTTGACTCAACGAACTCAACGAACTCTACAAACTCAATGAACTCTTGACTCTTAATCAGGCTTAACTTAGGATTGAACTTGTGCAATAATTCTCAATCTTTATTATAGTTATTTTTTTGATTATCTGGTTTTTTTGATACCATAAACACAGAAAAAGGGATTAGGAAATATTATGTCCGAATTTAGTTTAATGGATTACGCGCCGATTGGTGTAATGTTTATCGTGGCATTTGGCTTTGCAGCAAGTCAGATTGTCGTTACGCAACTCGTCGGTCCACGCAAAAGAACGGCAACAAAACTGATGCCTTACGAATGCGGAAAAGACCCGGTCGGTTCGGCGCGTGATAAATTTTCGATAAAATTCTACACCGTTGCGGTTATTTTTTTGTTATTCGACATCGAAGTTTTGTTTATGATTCCATTTGCCGTCGCCTTCAAAACTTTGCTTGCCGAAGAAAAAATCGGCACAATTGCTTTTGGCACAATCGCGCTAGTGGAAATTTTAGTGTTTATCCTGACGCTGATTGTCGGATTTATCTACGTTTGGAAAAAAGGCACATTTGAATGGGGCGTTCAGGCACGCGCCGAAGCACGCGGCGAAGCCAAAGTTTTAGCAATTAAGAAACAACAACGTATCCAAGAATTAAAACGTGCCGCTTGATAATTTTGGATTTTGGATTTCTAATTTGCAATCCAAAATCCAAAATCCAAAATAAAACTATGGGTTTAGAAAATAACATATTTGAATCACTGCCGGATGTCATCACGGTCAAACTCGATGCTGTGGTTAATTGGGCGCGGAAATCATCATTGTGGCCGGCCACGTTCGGGTTGGCTTGTTGTGCCATTGAGATGATGAACAGCGTTTCGGCGCGAAATGATTTGTCGCGTTTCGGCGCGGAAACATTTCGCGCAAGCCCGCGTCAAGCTGATGTGATGATAGTTTCGGGGCGTGTTTCGCGCAAAATGGCACCGGCTTTGCGCCGCATTTACGATCAAATGCCGGAACCGAAATGGGTTATTTCGATGGGCGCGTGTGCGACTTCGGGCGGCGTTTTCGATAACTATGCAATTGTGCAAGGCGTTGACAAAATCGTTCCCGTAGATGTCTATGTGCCGGGTTGTCCGCCACGCCCGGAGATGCTGATTCACGCAATTATGATGTTGCAGGAAAAGGTGATGAACGAATCGGTCAAAGACCGGCTTGATACGTTTGAAGCCGAATCGCGCCAATCGCTTGTTCCCGGAACTCTGCCCGTAACCGAAGGAACAGCACTCGAAAGAGCCACCGAAATTGAAGTTGCCAATAAAGAAACTTCGCGCCCTTATACGATTCCGTCGCGCCACGAGAAAAGACGGTCATCTTAAATTGTTAATGGTTAGTGGTTAATGGTTAATTGTTACCGTTTGCCTTAAGACCGCAATTAACTATGAACATATTATTAGAATTTGTCGAAAAGCTAAAAGCCGAAAATTCGTCGTGGGTGGCGGATGTTAAAGATACGTTCGGCGAAGTTACAATCACCGTTCCGCGTGAATCAATCGTTGATGTTTGTTGGGTTTTGAAAACCAAACACGATTTTAATTTGCTTGCCGATATTTGCGGCGCAGACCGCGGACCGGAAGAAGACCCGCGTTTTGAAGTCAATTATCATTTATTTTCAACCAAGCATTTTAGTCGCCTTCGACTGAAAGTTCTTTTGAGCGAAGATGAGCCGAATGTGGCGACGGTTGTTACGGTTTGGAAAACGGCGAATTGGCACGAGCGCGAAACTTACGATTTATTCGGCGTGATTTTTGACGGTCATCCCGATTTGCGAAGAATTCTTTTGCCATCCGATTTTGACGGACACGCATTGCGAAAAGATTATCCGTTGCGCGGTTACGAGCCATATAGTTTGAGCTAAGAAATGATTAACGAACAACTCCATCAAGCATTAACCGAAGTCCGCCCGCTGCCGATTCGCTACACGGTGGACGAGTTGGATTTTATGCCGGAAGACGATAATCGTTATGAACTAATCGGAGGAAAACTATTTATGTCTCGTGCGCCGCATCTTGACCATCAACGAACCATAACTAATTTTATTTACCAATTTCAGCTTTATTTGGAGAAAAATCCCATTGGAGAAATTTTCACTACGCCGGGCGTAATTTTCAGCAAAGTAGATGCGGTAATTCCCGACCTCGTTTTTGCAACCCACGAAACCATTGAAAATGCAGTAATCAGCGAGGGCGAAAAATTCGAGGGAAAATTTAATGCCGCGCCGGAACTTTTAATCGAAATTTTGTCTTACGGCAAAAAAGATATTGAGCGCGACCGCGTTGTCAAACGCGAACTTTATGGCAAATACAGAGTCAAGGAATATTGGGTAGTTGACGGAATGTTTAATACGATTGAAGTTTATCGTTTGACGGCAGAAGGACTTGACCGAATCAAACGGTTCGAGATTCACGAATCAATCGAAACGTCGCTTTTACCGGATTTTTCGTTGAAATTAACCGAGATTTTTAGATTTTAATTATGAGCGTTGCAGTAGAAAATATACCGAGCCAATTTGAAGTCCTTGACCAATCGTTAGATTCGCAGATGACGCTTTCGATGGGACCGCAACATCCTTCGACACACGGCGTTTTGCGTCTCGAACTCCAACTCGACGGTGAAATGGTTATCAGAGCCGTTCCCGACATCGGCTATCTGCATACGGGAATGGAGAAACTTTTCGAGTATAAAAAATATCAGCAAGGCATCGTCATTACTGACCGAATGGATTACTTGAATCCGTTGGGAAACAATTTGGCGTATGTGATGGCGGCGGAAAAACTTCTGCAACTCGAAATTCCCGAACGCGCCCAGGTTATCCGCGTGATGTTTTGCGAATTACAGCGCATCGCTTCACATATGGTTTGGCTTGGCACACACGCGCTCGACATCGGCGCGATGAGTCCATTTTTTTATTGCTTTCGTCAGCGCGAAAAGATTTTAAATTTAATCGAAGCCGCATCGGGCGGACGAATGACACCAAGCTATTTTCGCATCGGCGGTTTGATGATGGATTTGCCTGCCGGTTTTGAACGCCGTTTGAAACAATTCCTCGAAGATTTTCCCGCCGCGCTCGAACAATTGGAATCGCTCGTTACGGGCAATACGATTTGGCAAAGTCGCACGAAAGGCATCGGCGTTATCACGGCGGACGAAGCGATTGATTGGGGTTTGACCGGACCGTGTTTGCGTGGCAGTGGTGTTAGTCTTGATTTGCGCCGCGATAATCCGTATTCAGGTTATGAAAATTATGATTTTGAAGTTCCCGTCGAAGCAGACGGCGATGTTTGGGCGCGTTTCCGCGTCCGTATGCGCGAACTTTACGAATCTTACAAAATTGTCAGACAAGCACTAGAACGCTTAAAACCGGGACCGACCAAAGCGGACGCGCCAAAAGTCGTATTACCCGACCGCGACGATATGCGAAAACATATGGATTCCCTGATACATCATTTCTTGATTGTCGCCGAAGGTTTCAATGTTCCCGAAGGCGAAGTCTATCACGCCATCGAAGCCTCGAAAGGCGAACTCGGCGTTTATATGAAATCAAACGGTGGTCCGAAACCCGAAAGAGTCCACTTCCGCGGTCCGAGCTTTGTCAATCTCGCCGCGCTACCGGTGATGAGCGAAGGCGAAATGGTTGCCGATGTCGTGGCGATTATCGGTTCGTTGGATATTGTTCTTGGTGAAATTGACAGGTAAAAATTATGACTGACAATCAAGAAAAAGAACTTTTTAATACTCTTGCTACTTTGGTTACAGGAGTTAATGGAATTCAATCGGATGTGCAAGATTTGAAATCGGATGTTCGGGATATAAAAAAAACCCTCAAAGAGCATTCTCAAATTCTGAACCGATTGGATGCTAAAACAGATAGTATTGCCGAAAGGGTTATGATCAAGACAAGCGTTTAACTGCCGTAGAAAAAGATGTCGCTGATTTGCGAAGCGAAATTCATTAAAAACAAATGATAAATAAACTCTCAAAATTCGGACTTTTATTTTTTTTGCTTGGCATTTTCTTCGTGAATAATTCCAATGCTCAAACGCCAGTTTGTAATTTACAATTTGATATTTTTGAACTTAATAGTGAGAAAGCGAAAGTTATAGACAAGGCAGAGGCTGTTTTGACTGACTTAGCAACAAATAAAATAAATAAATCTTTGGTTTTTACTGAAAAACCTACATTTAATAATTTAACTTCGGGCAAATATAAAGTTGAAATAATAAAAAACGGTTATCAACGTCGTATTAAAGAATTTGAATTAAATTGCAAGTCGAGTGTTGAGATTTTAACGATTTCAAAAGTTCTGTATTTGCAAAAAGGTAATGTGAAGGAAGTTACGAAATTTCGCGGCACAGAATATATTGTTGGAGCGAAAGTTGATGATGAGCAATATAAGTCAAAATCGGAAGATGCCCCAGTAAATAGTAATGCCACAAATCTGGCAATTCCAACTTATCCGGCGGCGGCACGAGCAGTCCGCGCATCCAGCGCGGTAAATGTTCAGGTTACAATTGACGAAGATGGCGAGGTTATTATGGCAAATGCGGTTAGCGGACATCCTTTACTTCGTCAGGCAGCAGAAAAGGCAGCAAAAGAATCGAGATTTCTGCCAACAACCCTGGCAGGTCAAATCGTTACAGTTACAGGAATAATTGTGTATAACTTTGTTCCGTAAAAATTTTATAAAATATGGCATCAGCAGTTGCAACAGATTTTACGAATCAGATTGTTTATACCGACGAAGTGGCGGAGTTTTCGCCGGAAATCGTCGTGGAAATGGAATCGCATTTGACGAAATATCCGCCCGAAAGAAAGCGTTCCGCGTTGATTCCGCTGTTGTTCGTGATTCAGCGTGAACGCGGTTATCTTGATAATCCGGGTGTTAATTTTCTGGCGAAGTTTCTTGATTTGGAACTAACCGATGTTTGGGAAACGGCGACGTTTTATTCGATGTTCAATCTGCACAAGGTTGGCAAATATCACATCCAAGTTTGCAAAACGCTGTCGTGCCGCATTATGGGCGAACCCGATATTACCGGACATATCTGCGACAAACTCGGCATTCACGTCGGCGAAACTACGACAGACGAAAAATTTACAATTTCAAGAGTTGAATGTCTCGGAAGTTGCGGAACTGCGCCGATGATGCAGATAAATTTTGATTATCACGAAGATTTGACGAACGAAAAGGTTGATAAAATTTTGGATTCATTAGAATAATGCGAACTTTTATCTCTTGCACAATTTTAGTTTTTTGTTGTTTGGCAATTGGCTGTGGTGTCGCTTATCGAGTGCCAACAGAGGGAATGAAACCAACCATTGGTCCTGATGATATGTGTGTTGCAAATCCCTTGGCTTATTCCTTTGGTGAAATCAAGCGTTTTGAAATTGTTGTCTTTAAAGCCAATGAAGAACAGCGAAAACGATTTAATGATAATAATCTTCGCTATTCAATGCGTATTATTGGTTTGCCAAATGAACAGATTGAAATTAAAGAAAACAAAATTTATATCAACGGCAAACTATTAGAAGAGCCTTTTGAAAAAATTGTTGATGAAAAAGACTTGAAGAAAAACTTTCCGGCGATGATTATTCCTTATAACGAGTATTTTTTATTGGGGGACAATCGTGCAAATAGCGAAGATAGCCGTTACTGGAAAAAGGCAACGATAGAAAAAAGTAATATTTATTCCCAAATTGTGGAAATAAAAAAAGACTTTTATAAAAACAAATAGCTTATATGGAAATCAAAGCAATCGGGTGTGAGCCGTTACAACTCAAGCGAATGCACATTAAAGACGGGCATACGCTGAAGGTTTATCAAGAAACGGGCGGCTACGAATCGCTGAAAAAGGCGATGAATATGTCGCAGGACGATATTATTAACGAAGTCAAAGCGTCGGCATTGCGCGGGCGTGGCGGTGCGGGTTTTCCGACCGGAATGAAATGGGGTTTTGTGCCGCGACAATCGCCGAAGCCGAAATATATTGTCTGTAACGCCGACGAATCGGAGCCGGGAACATTTAAAGACCGATATTTGCTCGAACGCGATCCGCACGCTTTGATTGAGGGAATGTTGATTGCGGCTTTCGCGCTTGGTTCGGAATGTTGTTACATTTATTATCGTGGCGAATACAAATACTTGATTGACATAATGGACAAGGCAATCGAGGAAGCGAAGGCGGCAAATCTCGTTGGCGAAAACATTTTGGGTTCGGATTTTACTTGTCATTTCTACACACACACAGGAGCGGGCGCGTATATTTGCGGCGAAGAAACCGCGCTTTTATCGTCGCTTGAGGGTTTTCGCGGACATCCGCGAATGAAACCGCCGTTTCCCGCCGTCGAAGGCGTTTATGCTTGTCCGACGGTTGTAAATAATGTCGAAACGCTGACGGCAGTTCCGCAAATTTTCGAGATGGGCGGAATTACTTGGCGTGATTTAGGCACGGAAAAATCGGGCGGAACAAAACTTTGGTCAATCAGCGGTCATGTCAAAAAACCGGGCGTTTATGAACTTCCGATGGGTTACGATATGGAAAAACTCATCTTTGAAGATTGCGGCGGAATGTTGCGCGACGATAAAAAGTTGAAAGCCGTCATTCCGGGCGGTTCAAGCGTTTATGCAATGCGGGCAGACCAAATTATCGGCAAAAATGTCAGAATGGATTATGAAGGTTTAGTCGCGGCTGGTTCGTTGGTCGGTTCGGGCGGATTTATCGTGATGGACGAGAGCGTAGATATGGTTGATTCGACGAAGAATCTGACCGAATTTTATAAACACGAATCGTGCGGTTGGTGTACGCCGTGCCGCGAAGGAACGGATTGGCTGACGAAGATTTTCACACGCATTGCCGGCGGCGGCGGACGACCGGAAGACGCGCAACTCGTTTTAGATTTGTGCGATAACATCGAAGGAAAAAGTTTTTGTGCCTTGGGCGACGCGGCGGCGTGGGCGATTCAGGGCGCAGTCAAGCGTTTTCCCGAAGATTTTAAGAAACATTTACTGCCAAACGGAAACGGCAACAATTAGAAAAAAAAGAGGTTAAAAATTATGGGTAAAGGTGATAAAAAATCAAGACGCGGAAAGATTTTCGCGGGAAGTTTCGGCAAAATGCGACCGAAGAAAAAAAACAATAAATCGAAAGGCACGGAAAATAAGTCTGAGAATAAAGACAGCAAATAACTTAAAAAAGTATTTACAAAAGATTAAATGTCAACAGAACTTATCAAAGTTAAGATTAACGAACAGGAATTCGAGGTCGAAAAAGGCGCACGGCTGATTGATGTTTGCCTTGAAAAAGGCTTCGGGATTCCGTCATTTTGTTATTACAAAGACCTTGCGTTGCAAGCGTCGTGTCGGATGTGTTTGGTGCGGATTGAAAAAATGCCGAAACTGCAAACTTCCTGCACGATAACCTGCACGGACGGAATGAGCGTTACGACACAAAGCGACGAAATCGAAAAGGCGCAACGGGCGATGGGCGAATTCCTTCTGGCAAATCATCCGCTTGATTGTCCGGTCTGCGACCGCGGCGGCGAATGCGAATTGCAGGAAGTAATTTTCGATTGGGGCGATGTCGAAGAACGCTTTACCGAAACGAAAAACGCTGTGCCGGAAAAATTCTTATCGCCAATTGTTGCCAACGATCCGCAACGCTGTATTTTGTGCAAACGATGCACGAGAGTTTGCGACGAATGGATGGGCGAAGACGCGATTGAAGCGGGAAATCGCGGTGTCAATACGGTTATCGGAACTTATGGCGGTTGGCTTGGCTGTTCGCAGTGTGGAAACTGCATCGAAGTTTGCCCGACGGGAACACTTTTGGATGGAACTTATCGCCACGAAACGCGCCCGTGGGAACTCGACCAAACGATTTCAACCGACGTTTATTCTTCGGACGGAATGCAAATCAGCATCGGCTCACGCGGCGGCTTAGTGCATCGGATTGTGGCGCGTGATAGATACGTTGACGGCTTGAACGGCGAATTTCTCGATGTCAAAGCGCGTTACGCACACGGTTTTATCAATCACGAAGACCGCCTTAAAACGCCTTTGATTCGCTATAAAAAAGGCGGAAAATTGATTCCCGCAACGTGGGATGCGGCAATTCAGTTTATTGCCGAGAAATTCAAGGAAAGCGGAAACAAAGTCGGCGTTGTCGCTTCGGCAAGATTAACAAATGAGGCGATTTTTACGTTGAAACGATTTGCGACCGAAGTTTCAAAATCTGAAAATTATGCAGTTTCCGACGCGGAAGATTTAGCTCCGTTTTTTGATAATTTGAGCGTGAATCTCTGCACACACAAAGAAATTCGCCACGCCAAAACGATTTTGCTTATCGGCGGCGAACCCGAAGAAGAACAAACTTTTACGGCGAAACAGATGCGTCAAGCCGTTCGCAACGGCAGTGCAAAATTGCTTATCGTTCACGACACGCCGATTCGCCTGACAACACAGGCGGCGCAAGTTATTCACGTTAATCCAAATTCGCTTGACGCTTTTGCGTTGACTTTTGCCGATTCGTCAAATGAAAATCTGACGAAAAAACTCGGCGTTGAGCAGTCGGAAATTGACGATTTGCTAAAAACAATCAATGAGTCGGAAGGCGATTTTATAATTATGTTCGGCAGAGATTTGTCGCCCGAAGCACAAATGATTTTGGCGAACGCGGCGGGAAATTTCGCTTCGGGAAATCGCCGTGTTCTGCTTCATCCGTTGCCGCTTTACAATAATTCTGTCGGCGCAAACGATATGATGGCGGACAAAAAATCTTTGGTGGAAGTTTTGAAAAATTCCAAAGCGTTGCTTATCGGCGGAAGTCTTTCGGAAGAAAATGTGAAACTTTTATCAAATAAAGATTTTGTCGTCGTCCAAGAATTATTTGAAACCGCGACGACCGAATTTGCCGATGTCGTTCTGCCGGCGGCGAGTTTTGCGGAAGTTGACGGCACTTTTACTAATAACACGGGTTTTGTCCAAAGAGTTCGCCAAACCATCGAACCACTCAATCAGGCAAAAGCCGATTGGATGATAACTTCGATGATTGCTAAAGAAATGGGCGTTGATTTTAATTATAATTTTGCCGCCACCGCCGTTTTCAAAGCACTCGCCGATTCGGTTGCGGGTTATGAAGGAATTCGCTATCCGCATTTGAAGGACGAATCGCGCCCTGTTCAAGTGAAACACGCTGTTTCGGGCAAAAAAGATTTGTCGAAAGAGATTGACGCTTTGAAGGCAAAAGTTGATAATCTGCCTGACGAAGCCGAAAAAATAAATGTTACGCCGAAAGTCGGACATAAGTTGCACCGCTTGACGACGATGACGAGCAAAACCGCGCAGTTTCATCTGCTTGCCCACGGTAATCCGAAGCCGGAAAATTTGCTTGTTTCGCCGCTTGTGCAGTTTAATTTGGATGGAACGCCGCGCGTCAAGGAAATTGCCGAAGCGATGGCGGTTGGCGATAGAGAATAGAAATTTTATGGAACCGATCTTAAAAACAATATTTCCGATTATCGTGCTGTTCGGCGCGGCGACGGTGGCGTTTGGTGTGGTGATGATTATTGTCGCTTACACGGTTTTGGCGGAACGCAAGGTTTTAGGATATATTCAAGGGCGCATCGGACCGAATCGCGTCGGATTTTGGGGACTTTTGCAGCCGTTTGCTGACTTGCTGAAATTTATTTTTAAGGAAGACATCGTTCCTGATAAGTCCACGCAATTTATTTATTTTCTTGCGCCGATTGTCGCTGTTACTTGCGCTTTGATTCCGATGGTCGTTTATCCGTTCGGACCAGCGATAACAGCGGATTTGAGTTCTCTGCCGTATGGTTTAGGCGAAGGAATTAAAAGTATTCCGTTGACGATTGCACAGATTGATGTCGGAGTTTTGTTTGTTTTGGGCATTACGTCAGTTGGCGTTTATGGAATTGCGTTGGCGGGTTGGTCGTCGAACAATAAATATTCCTTGATGGGCGGATTGCGTTCGTCGGCGCAGATGATTTCCTACGAACTTGCGATGGGCGCGTCGGTTATCGGTGTGGTGATGTTGGCGGGAACGCTCGATTTGAACGGCATTATCTTTGCTCAGACAAACTCGTGGTTTCGATGGTATATCATTCCGCAATTTATCGGTTTCATCGTCTTTTTGATTGCCGCTTTTGCCGAAACAAACCGTGTGCCGTTTGATTTGCCCGAAGCCGAAACCGAACTCGTCGCCGGTTTTCATACGGAATATTCAGCGTTGAAATTCGCGCTCTTTTTTATGGCGGAATATGTCAATATGTTCACCGTGAGCGTAATGATTGTTACGCTGTTTCTCGGCGGTTGGTATATTCCGGGCTTGAGTCATATCTTTGCCGTCGGCTCAATCGGTTATGCTGTTGTCAGCATTTTAGGTTTTTTGGCAAAAATTTTCTTCTTTTTGTTTTTCTATATTTGGGTGCGTGGAACATTGCCGCGTTTTCGCTTTGACCAACTGATGAACTTCGGTTGGAAATTTTTGTTGCCCGTCGCGTTGGCAAATGTGATTTTGACGATTATAATCGTTTATTTTTTGAATAGATAAATCAAGTGGTAAATGGTTAGTGGTAAGTGAAAAACTTTCCAAAACTTTCCGCTTACTATTTACCACTTACCACTTATTGAATGGTTACTACTGCGATTTTCTTTTTGTTTGCCGGGCTTGCAATCGCGTGTGCGGTTTCGCTCGTCTATCATAAAAATCCGCTTTACAGCGCGGTTTCATTGGTCGGCGTTTTAATTTCGTTGGCGTGTATTTACATCACGCTTGCCGCGCCGTTTATCGCCGCCGTGCAGATTTTGATTTACGCCGGCGCGATTATGGTTTTAGTCGTTTTCGTCATCATGCTTTTGAATTTGGACGAAGACAAACCGCTTAATCGCCTCAGATACCTATACGCCGTCGGCGGGATTTTAGGTGTGGTTTTATTGGCGCAGACGTTTTTCATTTTTTACGCCGTCAACCGTGCGCCAAAGCAAACCGTCAACACTGAAGAAACCGTCGGAAAGACTCTGAGCATCGGCACAGCGATGTTCACGGAATATCTTTTGCCCGTTGAAATCGTCGGAATTTTGCTATTGATGGCAATTGTGGGCGCAGTCATTTTAGCGCGTCGCTTTAGCCAACCACATCTCGAACTTGTTGTTAATAATGAACTAGAAAAACGCAATGAAGAAGCGTAATTTAGTCTTTAGTCCTTTGTCTTTTGCAAAGAACTAAAGACTAATGACAAATAGATATGGAACCAAGTTTAGCAACCTATTTAGCACTTTCAGGAATTTTGTTCACGATTGGCACGGTCGGCGTGATTTTCAAACGCAACGCGATTGGAATGTTTATGTGCATTGAGTTGATGCTCAACGCCGTGAATCTGACATTTGTTGCCTTTTCGCGCTATTACGCCGACGTTACGGGACAGCTTTTTGTCTTTATGGTAATGAGCGTCGCGGCAGCGGAAGCAGCAGTCGGACTTGGAATTATCATCGCATTTTTCCGCAATCGTGAATCGGTTGACGTTGACGACGCGAGTATTTTGAAGAATTAATTTTTTAATGTTTGATTGCTTTATTAATGTAGGAGAAAAAAGATGAATAAAACTCTTACAATTCGATTTGTCTTTTTGTGGGGCTGTTTTTTAATTTTAACGCCGGCAACTATGCAGGCACGAATGATAACAATCAAAGTTAATAAAGAAGTTATTTGGCAACCGATTTGTTTGACTAAACTCACTAAGGAAGAAATAAATTTTCTCTTAAAAGATGCAAATCCCTCGATGCTTAAACAGTTAGCGGATGATGAAAAGTTAAAAAATCAATTGTTGCTAAACTTAAAACAAATGTTAGCGGTTGCCTGTCAATCTATTAAAGAAGGAATTGAAGCCGACAATTTGGAAGAAATCAACAGTCTCGGCATTGAACTGACTGCCATAACTTATGACCGTGAAATAAACAAAAATGCGTCGTCATCTTTTAGTTCTGTTAGTGCCGTCCAAATTAAAGATTTTTACGCTAATGAAAAAAATCAGGCTGAATTTGAAAAATATCTCCGCGGAAAAATAAAATCGGCAAAGGAAAGCGGGCTTCTTAAAGATGGTTCAGAGGTTCCACAGGAAAACATTGATCAAGCAAAAGATTTTTTCGCAAAAACCCGATTTTACTTTGAAGAAGCACAGAGAAAACATAGTGAACTACCGAAGGAATTTTGGAATAAACTTGAGTTTTCCATAAAAATTCAAGAAGCACAATATATTTACAGGCTTTATAGTCAAAAAGTTTTAGCTGATAAAATAAAAACTACTAACGAAGAAATTTATCTATACATCGCCAAACACCCGGAATTTAGCACAAGAGTAAAAAAAGCAAAGGCTTCAAGAATTTTGCGGAGAGCTAAAGCCGGTGAAAACTTTGCAAAATTAGCCGGAAAATTTTCGGACGATCCGGGCAGTAAGGATAAAGGCGGACTTTATGAAGGCATACCAACCGGACAGTTCATACCGGAATTTGAAAAAGCGGCGTTATCGCTCAAACCCGGACGGATTTATCCTAGAATTGTCGAAACGGCTTACGGTTATCACATTATAAAACTGATTAAAAAAAGCGAAACAAAGGATCAAACCGGACAGGTAAAAACAATTTTTGATGTGCGTCATATTCTGATTTCGACCGGAGTTAAAGACCCGGAAAATCCGTCGGCATCAGAAATACCAATTAAAAAATTCGTCCAAAATAAACTTGAAAAAGAAAAAGAAAAAAAGATTTTAGAAGTTATTTTGGCAAATAATCCGGTTGAAATTGAAGACTCGAAAGTTGGCAGTGAACCGACACAGTAATAGCCAATTTTTGCCCTAGACTTTGATTAAGTTTTGTTTGAAAAGATGTAAGATAAAATGTTAAATGCCGATGTTTTGACATTTCAGGAGTTTGTGATGCACGAATCGTTGCCGTTGTCGAAGATTCATCAAGCCGCGCTTGAATTTCTGCAAGGACGCGAAGATGTCGTTCTGTTCGGCGCATTCGCCGTCAACGCATACACAAGCGAACCTCGAATGACGCAGGATGTTGATTTGCTTTCAACTCGTGCTAAAGAATTTGCCGAAGAATTGCGGACACATTTGAGCGAAACATTTCATATTGCCGTCAGAGTTCGTGAAATAGGTGACGGCAAAGGATTTCGGATTTACCAGACGCGCAGAGAAGGAAATCGTCATTTAGTTGATGTGCGTCCGGTTGAAAAGTTTCCCGAAACACAGACGATTGAAGATATTCAAGTATTATCGCCGTTAGAATTGATTGTCAGCAAAGTTATTTCTTATCATTCGCGGCGCGGCAAACCGAAATCGGGAACGGATTGGCGCGATTTGGCAGTTTTGCTTTTACGATTTCCTGAATTAAAGGAAAAAGTTTCGGCGGTTTTGCAAGTAAAAAGTGTTGGCGAAGCAATTTTGGAAACTTGGGCGGAGATTGAGTGTCAGGATTTTCAGTTTGAGGATGAAGACGAAGATTTGATTTTTTGAAATATGACAAATTCAACAAAACCAAATAAAAAAACGAAATTCAATAAAAATCTTGCGAACCTAATATTATTATTCTCTTGCTTTGCTTTTTTTATATTTGCATGCAAACAGAGCAACGAAAATAATACTTTAAAGAGTGAGCCAAAACCGATATTGGTAAATTTTCCTGAATTAATTAACAAAACTCCGCAGGAAGTTGAAAAATTAATTGGGAAACCAAAACTTATTTACCCGATAGAAAATTACAACAGTATTAAAATTGGTGAAGGCATGAGGTATGATTTGCCGACTCCAGATGGGAGTATTTCTAAAGCAAAAAAGATGGGAACAAGTGAAGTAGATGATGACTACATTTTAAGCGTGGATTACTACGAAAATAAATCTGTGAATTTGTATGCTCATTTTCCTGAACAGCAATCAAAACCAGAAGATTTTGGACGTAGATGTGGTTTTGATTTGACTGGAAAGAGTCCATCAAAAACTTATCCTGAAAACATAAGATGGAGCGGAAATATAAATGGAGTTT
>JANOXW010000208.1:0-2633 GCA_031418635.1 Acidobacteriota bacterium | reverse complement strand
AATTGATGAAACTCAAAAACACGCTTCGACATCTGCAAGGCGAAGATTTAATTACGCATCTGGGGCTTGAGTATTACGATTAACCTCAAGCGTGATACAAAACGATTACAAAAAACCGGAGTGCGGATGAATGCTAATATATGTTGTTTTTTGTGGATTTAGTTACATTATTATCTTTCAATCTCAGCTAAAGATTTAGTTGCGATTAGTGAATCTAATAAAACACTAAGTACACGACAGTAAAACAATACTTCGGACAGTTTTTTTGATAATTGAAAGCCAATAAAGACGGGCTTTCTAATTTGAACCAGCCAATTAAATCAAACTTAGCTCAAAATCTGACTTTGATTTAATTCATAACTTCAATGTTTTTCAACAATTTACAGTAAGTATCGAATTAAATACTGTTCGAAGTATTGTAAAAGTGTTTCGCTCTTTTTCTTGTGTATTTTGGCTTTAATCCACATTTACCGATAGATATTTACATTGCTTTCGTGATATTTTTTGATAGATTTAATCTTTTGACTCGCAATCATAAATATTTTCATAAAGGCTTAAAGAATGGAAGAGATTTTTAAGGAAAATGCCGACGAAATAACGGTTGAGGAAACTGTCGAAACAACCGAAACGGCAAAACGAACTTGGAAGGAATGGTTTAGCACCGATGAATCGGTTCGCATCGTTTATTTGATTTTTGGGTTTTTCGCCATCATTTTATTGATGATTTTTCTGCAATTTTCGACTAAGGCGATTTGTTGCGGCGATTGGGACGGCTATTATCATATCAGATGGAGCAGTTTGCTGTGGGAAAGTTTCAAAGGCGGACATTGGTTACCCGATTTTACTTGGTTGCCGTTGACCGTTTTAAATCCACAAGATTACGCTGACCATCATTTTTTATTTCATCTGTTGCAGATTCCGTTTTTGTGGTTTTTCGAGCCGGTTTTGGCGGCAAAAATCGCTACGGTTTGTTACGGTAGTTTGGCGATTTTCTCGGTCTATTGGCTGATGTTTCGCTATCAGGTTGACTATCTTTTATTGTGGCTTGGGGCAATTCTGACGTGCGCGAATCCGTTTTTTTATCGGATGAATATGGGAAAAGCCCCGCCCTTGACGATAATTTTTACCATCATCGGAATTTATCTGCTGTTTGAGAGAAAATACGTTTGGCTTTTGCCGTTGATGTTTTTGTTTGTTTGGACTTACAGCCTTTTTCCGCTACTTTTGGGAGCAACGGTGATTTGGGTGCTTATTATCGCTTGGAATGAGCGAAAATTTGAGTGGAAACCATTTGGCTATGCGACGGGCGGAATGATTTTAGGCAACATTATCAATCCGTATTTTCCGCACAATCTGACGCTTCTCGCCGAACATTTTTTTACCAAATTCAAGGTTGATGATTTTGTCGTATCAGTCGGCGGCGAATGGTATCCGTATTCATCTTTTGACATCCTGACGCATTTTCCGATAGCGATGATTGCAATGCTTATCGGCTATATTTTGTTTGCGCCGAGAAATGGCAAACTTCCCGAAAAAGCAACTTTTTTCTTGATGTTCGTAACGACATTGCTGGTTCTTCAGTTTCGTTCAAAACGCTTTGCCGAATACTTTCCGCCGTTTGCTATTTTGTTTGCCGCATTTAGTTGGCAAGCGTTTATGCAGCCGCGGGTTTCGCAACTTCCCGACGAATTCAAACGCGAAATCGAACCGTTGCTCGATAAAGATAAAAGAAGCGAGAAACAGGAGTGGATTTATCACGCCAAGCAAGCTACGCCGTGGGTTTTGGGAGGCTTATTAGTGGTAGTTATGTTTTATAGTTTCATAGGCATTGACACGACTGTTTGGGGAAATGAAAATTGGCGCAATACCGTCGGTTTGCGCTGGTTTTTTAACATTAAACAAGTCGGACTCAAAACCGACATCGGAAATAACGATGCTAATGACCGTTATCAACGCGCAACCTCGTGGGCAAACGAAAATATTCCCGAAGGCGAACGGATTTTTAATAGTAATTGGGATGATTTTCCGAAATTGTTTTTCTACGACACGAAACACGCCTACGTTTATGGACTCGATCCGAATTATCTCTATTCGCAAAATCCCGATCTTTATAAACTTCTAAACGAAATAACGTCGGGCAAAATCAAAGACCCGGCACCGGAGATTCGTGAAAAATTCGGCGCAAACTACATTTTTGCCGACGCTAAAGAAAACGAAGATTTGGTTGCCAACTGTTTAGAAAGCGGTTGGTGTGAAATGGCTTACGAAGACGACGAAGCACGAATTTTGAAAATCCGCGATCAAAAAGGCGATGCGCCGAAGGATACAACTGAAGATGATAAGCCGCCGACACCCGAAGAGTTGAAGCAACTTGATGAAGAAGAAAAAGCGGCAAATAATGCCAATCAAAACACCGAAGATGAAGTTAATGTCGAGGAACAAGAAAATGTCGAACAAAAATAAATATATTTTCAATCTAATGATTTTTTGTTTGATAATTTCGGCTTTGCTCAACGTCGCGTGTGAAAGTCCGTCGCTACAAGCCAATCAAGCCATTGCGTCGCCTACGCCGGAAAATAAACAGACGCAATTTGAGCAGGATTTGCAAACGATGAAAACCGCTGATTTCAATT
>JANOXW010000207.1:0-1957 GCA_031418635.1 Acidobacteriota bacterium | reverse complement strand
GCACAGAATTCACAAAAAATCCTTAAAATCTTTTTTGAGTTTTTTGCGCCTTTTTGTGGCTATTTCTGCTTGAATTTGAAAAATTGTTTATTAGAGATTGTGCGTAAATTCAGCCGTTTCAGTAAAACTTTGAACGTAGCGTCGGGCGGGAAAACGCCGGCGAATTTGTTCATCTTTAAAGGCTTTGCCACCTAACAGAATCGGGATTTTCGATTTGGCAATTTGCTCGATAAAAGTCTTATAATCGCGTGAAAGACGCTCGACATCACCGATAATCGTTGCCGAAATACAAATAATGTCGGGCGAATGTTGCAGAACTTCTTCCGCTAAACTGTAAAGTGGTGTGTTTGCACCAAAATTCATTACTTCCCAACCTTCATTTTCAAACGTCATTTGAGCGAGATGCGTCGGGAGTTCGTGAAAATCTCCTTCGACGGCGCAACACATCGCAAGTTTATCGGTCATTTTCGGCACGGGAAGCGTGTGGCGAAGTTTGTAAAGCGCGTTTGAAACCGCACGAGTGGCGAGATGTTCCTGCGTAATGCTGATTTCACCCTTAAACCAAAGTTCTCCGATTTGGCACATCGCTGGACAAACTAATTCGTCAAAAATTTCCGTCAGCGATTTGCCGTCGAAATGGGCATTGATAAGAATATTTGCTACCGCTTCTTCGCAACCGGCGACGAGTGCTTGAAAATACTCTGAACTCGAAAAAATTTTATCGTCGCGCCGCCGGGTTGATGCCATCGTAACGGATTCGTCGCCGTGGCATTGTTTTAGTCCAAGCCTTTGTTCGCGCTGAAAACGGATAATTTCTTCGGCACGAAAACGTCGGTGTCCGCCGCTGGTGCGCTCTGATTTTAGCAATCCCGCGTTTTCCCAACGCTTGACGCTGGCATCGCTAACACGACACAATCGCGCAACTTCTTTGGTCGTTAGGCATTTTAATTCGGTCATATAAAATGTGAATTTTTCAGAAAAAATATCTGAGAAGAGTTAAAATTATTTTACACAAAACACACTAATCACTCAAACCGTTCATCGTTAGTTCACATCTAATCGGTCGCGCTCAAACTTCAAACCATTCAAATTTCCCAATGCGACAAGTGCCATATTTTCAGTTTGGAAAAATTCGCGGGCGATTGCTTGGATTTCATCTGCGTTGACGGCTTCGATTTTTTGCAAAGTTTCGTCCAACGAAATTTGTGTTTCAAAGGTAATTTCTTGGTTGGCGAGATTGGCGGCGCGTGCGCCTGAATCTTCCAAGCCAAGCAAAATCGAAGCGATTGTTTGTTCTTTGGCTAAATTTAATTCGTCAATAGTTACGCCATCGCGTTTTATTTTTTTGAGTTCGGCGATTGATAAATCAACGACTTCGCCGAATTGTTTGGGTGAAGTTCCCGCGTAAATCGTAAAAATCCCGCAATCTTCAAAAGAAATTCCGCTGGCGCCAACCGAATAAGCAAGTCCGCGTTTTTCGCGGATTGATTGCCACAAGCGCGACGAAGTTCCGCTTCCCAAAACACTTTCAAGCAGATGCGCGACGTAGCGTTTTTCGCTCTTTGATTCAATCCACGGCGTTGCCAAAATCAAATGCGCTTGTTCGAGTTCGCGCTTTTTCTTCAAGATAATCGGCGCGGCAATCAGCGGAGAATTCAAAGTTTCAAGTTCCAAGTTCCAAGTTTTACTATTTGAACCTGAAACTTTGAACCTTGAACTTGGAACATCGAAAAACTCGGCTGCAAGTTTTTCAATTTCTGCGTGTTCGACATTTCCGGCAACCGCAATAACCAAATTTTTCGGCTGAAAAACTTGCGCGTGAAAGTTGCGCGTAACTTCCTGATTAAAACTGCGAACGGTTTTTCGTGTGCCTTCAATCGGCAAACCAAGCGGATGATTCGGAAAAAACTCACGCTGAAAAATCTCGCCCAAATAATCTTCTGGCGAATCTTCCACC
>JANOXW010000206.1:0-4029 GCA_031418635.1 Acidobacteriota bacterium | reverse complement strand
CAAATCGCGGAGAAATCAATCAAACAGTTTTTAGACAATTTATAACAGATGATTCAACCAAGTCTCGTTTATTAAAAGGTGTGGAAGTAGGTCGCTATGTGATTCGTGAAAAATTGTCGCAAGGACAAAGAGAATGGTTTGACGAGGAAAAATTTCTTAAAACAAACTCCCTTAAAAGCAATGTCACAAAAATCAGGATAGCAACGCAAAGAATTACGGGCGTAGATGAAAAATTAAGAGTTATCGCAATGAAAGTGCAACCGACAACTTATTTTGCGGATTCTACAAACTCAATTGTTATTTCTGGTGATTCAAATTATAAATATGAATACTTATTAGGATTATTAAATTCAAAGTTATTTCAATGGCGTTTCAAAATTACAAGCACAAACAATAACGTCGGAACAAACGAACTTGATTCATTACCGTTCCGAGTCATCAATTTCGACGATGCCGCCGAAAAAGCCGCGCACGATAAAATGGTTGCGCTGGTCGAACAGATGCTCGATGCGAAGACGCATCTGCAAACGGCGCGGACTGATAAGGACAAAAATTATTACGAGGACAAGTGCAAAAATCTTGACCGGCAGATTGATAGATTGGTCTATGATCTATACGCGCTCACGCCCGATGAAATAAATATTGTCGAGGGCAATGCCGGAACACGAACGAAGTAAGAGCGTCTAATGCGCGGGTAACAGACTAACTTGGCGCGTGTCCTGACAACTAATTAAAAATCTCGTTCCATCCTTGCATATTCCGGTAAAATATCTTAAATTGCTTGTGAATTTTGACAGTTAAAACGTGAAAGATGTCCGTTCACGACTAACAATCGAAGATTCACAAGCAACAATCGAAGATTCACAGCTAACAATCAAAGATTCACAGGTGATAACCGAAGATTCACAGCTAACAATCGAACATTCACAAGTGATAATCGAAGATTCACAGCTAACAATCGAAGATTCACAACTAACAAGCAAAGATTCACAGCTAACAACGCTAAATTCACAGGAGAAAATAAATTATGAACGATAGTCAACAACGTAAAATGGATAAATTTGAACGCGAAGAGGTTTTTATGACCGATAATGCCGCCGATTTTCCGCCCGCAACGCCCGGCGGTAAAGCCTTTAGCGACTTAGCGGACGTTATCACCGAGATTCGCAATCTTGCCGCCCAACAAATTTCCGGCACTGACGGTTCGCGTCAACAAGTCAGCGTCAAAGACGAAGATATGGACGATTTAATGTTTCAGATTCGTCAAATTAATCGCGCTGCCAACGCCTTTGAAGTCGAAATTCCGGGCAGTGAAAAGCAATTTCGTCTGCCGCGCAGTCGTTCGGAACAGAATATTCTGGCAACCGCACGGGCTTTCATTAAAGATGCCACGCCAATTTCTGCAACCTTTATTGATTACGGTTTAGATGTTAAATTTCTGACTACTTTGCAAACAACAATTGATGCGGCTGAATCTCGCGCCGCTCAAGCCGACAGTGCCGAAGGTCAACAATCAGCCGCGACCGGCGGTTTGGTTGACGCAACTATTCGCGGAATGAATATCTCGCGCCGTCTCGATGCTATAGTCCGTATTAAATACGCCGCCAATCCCTCAAAACTCGCCGCGTGGACAGTCGCATCACATCTCGAACGCCATACGCCCGTGCCGCGCAAACCCGTTATACCCGAAGAAAATGAAGGAGAAGTGAAATGAAGTTAAGAATTTTCGCAACATTTTTGCTGATGACTTTGGTTTTGAGCGTCGCGTCAATCACGTCCGCCGACGGTGTGCGAAAGCGGTTGAAATTTGCCAAAGGCAGAAGCGCGACAACCGTTTCGGGCGCAGTCATTCGCGGCGATGAAGATATTTACATCATCGGCGCACGCAAAGGGCAAACAATGCGTGTCAAAATAACTTCGCTGGAGAAAAATGCCGTTTTCGCTGTCAAAGATGCCGGCGGAAATTATCTGCAAGAC
Organism: Acidobacteriota bacterium; assembly: GCA_031418635.1. Taxonomy (GTDB): domain Bacteria; phylum Acidobacteriota; class Blastocatellia; order Pyrinomonadales; family Pyrinomonadaceae. The sequence continues at coordinate 2,052 of JANOXW010000206.1, read as the reverse complement.
GCGGGCGAAGGCGACGACGCTACCAATTGGACAGGTAATTTGCCATCAACCGGCGATTACGAAATCAGCGTCGGCGGAACACGCGGCAACGCTACTTATAAATTGACGGTTTCGATAAAATAATTATCATCAAACAAACAAATTGCCGAAACGCACCTTACTGCGCGTTCCGGCTAACTCTTGGTGTCTGCACATTTGCCGTTTATACTACAAATTGCCAACCGTTTTTTGCACTTTGCCAAGCAACCACGCCGATTTTCCGCGTGTTTGCGGGAAACTTCCGGCGGCATTAAACTTGCATTTTGCCTTTTTGATTTTAATCCAACAGCATCAAGACCGCTTCGCCTTTGATTAGCATTTCGCCCGCTTGGTTTTCGCAAATTGTTTCCACCGTTATAATCGGTTTATCTGGACGAATGTTTTTAATTGTTGCTTTTGTCGTAACGGTATCGCCGATAAAAACGGGCGCGACAAATTTCAGTGTTTGGCTCAGATAAATGATTTTTCTGACGCTGAATTCATAACCTAACACCGCCGAAATAAACGCACCGCCAAGCATTCCGTGAGCAATGCGCTTGCCAAATCGCGTCGTTTTCGCAAATTCTTCGTCCAAGTGAATCGGGTTATAATCGCCCGAAACTTCCGCAAATTGCCGGATAAGTTCGTCTGTAACTTCACGGCTTTTGGTAAATGTGTCGCCAATGTTTAAATTCATAATTTATTTTGAAATGATTTTATTTATAATATCTTTACTCAAAAGTCATCGAATGCCAAATACAACGCAATAAAACGAATTTTTTAACGAAAAATTCCTTGCGCCGTTTGGTGAACTGAAACCTTTTCGTTTATTCTAGGTTCAAAATGAATCAAGAATAAATATGAAAATTTTTCTTATAATCTTTGTGTCATTGTTTTTAAATTCAATTGTTTCTGCTCAAAATTCTGAAGTTAAGTCAAAAGTTATGCCTATACCTTCGCCTAAAATAGAAACAAACAATGAGCAAATCCAAGTTCAGCTAACTCCATCTGGTTACATTTCTTTACCAAAAGGATACTGGGCTTTTATGGACTACGATATGATGGACGCTTGGGGAGGCTTAATAGAATTACTAAACGGAGATTTTAAGATTCGTTTCTCGGATGGAACAATCGTTTCAGTTTTTGATGGCGAGGACAGAAATGTAAAATGGAAAAAAGAATTAAAAACTGAAAACTATTCAATAAATTACGCTTTGGCGGATGACGGAAAAACCAAACGCATCTTAGCCAAAATTAAAAGTGCAAACTTTTCGGCTCAGATTCAAAATGATTCTGAGATTGATAAATTTTTAGAAATTATCAGTCAATATCGAACAGGGCGATGCGAAAACTGTTTTGACTCACATTACACGAAAAGATTAAGAAAGTTTTTTGAAAAGCATAATAAAAATGATTGATTTAAGAAGCGACACAGTTACAAAACCAACGCCTGTGATGCGAAAAGCGATGGCGGAAGCGGAAGTCGGCGACGATGTTTATAGCGAAGACCCGACGGTTAATCTTTTGCAAGAGAAAGCCGCCCAGATTTTCGGCAAGGAAGCCGCGCTGTTTGTGCCGACGGGTTCGATGGGTAATCAGATTGCCGTCAAACTTCATACGAAGCAAGGCGATGAAATTATCGTCGAAGAACGCGGACATATTTTTAATTGGGAAATGGGAACGCCCGCGATTGTTTCCGGCGTGATGATTCGCACGGTTCGCGCCGCAAATGATAACGGAATGCTGACGTGGGCGGAAATCGAATCGGCTCTGCATATCAATCAGCCGTATTATGCTTGTCCGACCGGATTGATTTGTCTAGAAAACACGCATAATTTCGGCGGCGGAAGTGTGATGTCTGCCGCGCAAACCGATGAAATTTGTGAACACGCACATAAATTAAATTTGCCTGTTCACCTTGACGGTGCGAGAATTTTTAATTCGGCAGTCGCCCAAAATGAAACGGTCGCTAATCTTTCAAAATCGGTTGATTCGGTGCAGTTTTGTTTGTCGAAAGGTTTGGGCGCACCGATT
>JANOXW010000205.1:0-1991 GCA_031418635.1 Acidobacteriota bacterium | reverse complement strand
ACCTGTTCGCCAAGCGCGAAATATTTCGCCAAGTCTTTTTCTTTGGTAATTAAATCAAAGTATTCGTCGCTGGCAAATTTGAGTTTTATCTCCGATTTGTTTGCTTCTTCCTTAAATTCGGAGTCAATCCAAACACCGTTTTCGAGATAAAAAGTTTTTGCGCCAATTTTTTTGAGTGTCGCATCTATCCGAAGCACTTCGTCTTCTTCGGATGTAATAACCATCGTATTTTGCTGTTCTTTCGCTTTCTTACTGTCTTGAACAGCGTCTTGACCCGTAGTTGAAAGAACACTTTTCGGCGGAGGCGCATTTTTGGCGGCTTTATCGCTTCTTCTGCCGATTGATAATCCATCAGTTTGGAATTGTCTGTTGTTTGTCGGTAAATTCTCCGTTTTTCTCTCGCTTCCGTCGGTTGCCAAATAAGAAGTATAAGGTGTAACGATGCCGTAGCGCGTTCCGAGTTCGACGATCTCATCGCGCAATTCTTTGTTTTCGCCGTTGGAACGGATTTGCTCGACTAACCAACCGACGCGGCGCGTTGCCCACAGACGCGGCAAAAAATTATTGTCTTCGGCACGAATCGGAAAATCGAGATTTGTGTAATTAAAAGTGCGCGTTTCTCTGCCCGATTTTCCTTTCAAGCGAAGCGTTATGTTTTGAATGTCGCGCTCATTTTTATAACGCCCAATCATCGTCAATTGTGTTCCTTTAAAAATATCGGTCAATTCACGCGGATACAGCAAATCGGTTTGCACATTGCCGAAATCCATTTCCAAATCGGTCAGCACGGGCGAATTTACTTTAGTGAAAAAGTTTGAAACTTTTACTTCCAGATTTTCTTTCGGTTCGATATATTCAGCCACGCCCGAATTTTCCGACGCGAGTTTGTCAAGCAAGCGCGTGTTGACATCATAGCCAACGCCAAAAGTGAACAGCCGCAAGCCGTGAACCTTTATTTCTTTCGCGTTTTGGATAATTTTTTCGACATTCGATTCGCCGACCGTCGGCAAACCGTCGGTCATAAAGACGAGCAATTTTGTTCTGTCCGACGAATCGAATTGTCGAAGCGACGCTTTGAGCGCGTCGTTGATATTCGTGCCGCCGGTCGGGGAAAGTTTTTTGACAAATTCTTCGCCGCGTTTTTTGCCTTCGGCATTGGCGGCAATCAAACCGTTTTCCATCAAATGTTCTTCGCCCGCAAAACTGATGACGTTAAATCTGTCGCCGTCGCGCAAATTTCTGATGCCGAACAACAACGCCGAACGCGCCTTTTCCATTTTGCCTTCGTCGCCCATCGAACCCGATGTGTCGAGAACGAAAACGATGTCTTTGCTGACCAATTCTCGTTCGGTGATGTCGTCTTTCGGCGATAATTGCAGAAGGAAATAACCGTCTTTACCGGCTTCACGATAAGTTAAAAGCGACATTCCGAAATCATTATTCGATAAACCGTAAAAAAGCTGTAAATCATTGTCGTTATTTGATGTTTCAAACGAAACCGATGCGTTTTTTTCGCCTTTGTTTTTAACATCAATTGAATGACTCGGCGAATAAACATTTCGCAACGCTTCCTTGCCGACAATCTCGATTTTGCCCGAAACCGTGCCGAACTTTTGCGTTCCATCAGTTTTTCTCGAACTGACATTTTCAAATCGTGGATCAGAGTTTGCCCACAAATTTCTGCCCGTGCCAAGCGGATAACGATACGCCACCGTTCCCGATTCGGCTTTCAAAACCTGTGAATAAGTTATCTCCAATTTTTTGTCGGAATTCGGCGGAATCGGATAAATCGAAGCCTGAAACAAATCTTTGCCAGCGTATTCGAGCAAGCCGGTATCGCGTTGGCGACGGACAATTTCATCATAAATCCGTCGCGCTTCTTCGCGTGAACAAACCTCGCCGACGAGTTTTTTACCGTTTTCCCAAATGGCAAATTCGACAATCGAAGCCGTTTCGGGAATCGGGAAAAAATAAGTTCCTTCCAATGTATA
>JANOXW010000204.1:0-3799 GCA_031418635.1 Acidobacteriota bacterium | reverse complement strand
AAAGTTTAAAAGTGAAAAAGTTTATTATCGAAAGACAACGACGACTTTTTCACTTTTAAACTTTTTCACTTTTTCACTAATCTATTGCGTGCGGCAATGGCTTGTTTGTAGGTTTCGCCCGTTGTGTCGCTGAATTTGATGGCGGCTTCGTAGAGTTTTATGGCGTAGGCGTTGTCGCCGTCAAACTCGTAAATTCGCGCTAAGGCAAGATATGTCAAAGAGAGCAATTTTGCATCGATATTTATTTTTTCAGCCGAACGGAGAACATTTTCATACGCCGTTTTCGCTTCTAACAAACGCTCGTTGCGCGTGTCAACATCGGTGGCGGATTCAGTGGAAAGACTGATAACACGCCCAAGCGCGTAGTAAATACGCGGCGATTCATTCGGGTTTGTTTGCAAAAGTTGTTTTAATTGCGTGGCGGCTGACTGATAATTTTTAGCTTGCGTAACCGTTTCGATTTCCTGAAGTTTTTTGATTACGGGATTTTCGGCAATCGTCGGAACATTTTTCGCGTTGGCTTTGCGTTCTTCACGCGCCAGTATCGCCCGCTTTCGCGCGTTGGCAAATTGCGCCAAACGATTGGCTTCCTTAGTTGTGTCAAGCGACAAAATTATATCACGCAGAGAACCTTCAATATCAAAGCCCGAATCTTCCAAACCCTTTAATTGGTCGGCAAAATAAAATGCTAAAACCGCACCTTTTTCGTAGGCTTCGGACAGCGAAAGTGCCGTTTCATCAGCCAATGAATCTTTAAATTTTTTGAGTTCAGCGGAAACGGCTAATTTTTCTTTGTCCGTTTTCATTTGGTCAATTTTGCGTCGGGCATTGGCGGTGGCGATGTTTGTTTTCTCAAATTCAATTTGACGGGCATCAATCGCCGCGACTAAAGAACGCAAAACCGTAATAAAAATATCGGGCGAAATATCAGGATTTGCTTTTCGCCGTTCATCTAAAAGTCCTTTGATTCCTTCGCGTGAAGTGGAAATATCTTTGGCATTTTTCAAAATCAATGGATCAAGCACGAATTGTAAAAAACCGCGTCGCACTTCCGACGAACTCAAATCAGTCGAAGGCGGAACAATCGCAAAATACTCGTCGCCGACATTCAAAAAATTGATTGTGCCGGTCGTCGCTAACATTTCAGGCACGATGTAAAACCGTCGCGTCCTTTCGCGGATTTCGGTTTTTTGAAAAGTCTTTTTGCCTTTGACCGCTTTCGTTTCAGTTTTAATTCGTTCGATATAAGTTGTTTGCGGTTTGGTGTGCAGATAATCGAGCAAATCGCCGACCATTACTTTTGCCGAACTTCGCATCTCATCGCCTGTTTGTTGATAAATTTTAATGTAATCGTTGAGTTTAGTATTTATCGTGGAACGCCGATAAAATTCACGCACCAGAGGCGTAAAATCCAATACTTCCAACAAATCGCCCGGCAAATCCGTGGCACGAGTCGGTTCGGCTAAATCAGGCACAGGTGTTAAAACGTAAGCCATCGAAATAAACGGCGCGATTATTTCCGACGATGCCGCTTTCGGATGTCGTTTCTGGTATTGGTCAACAAATTGCTTCAGTTTTTGGCGCAATTCAGGATTCAAATCCTGCAAGTCCGTCTTCAATTGTCGGCGAAACTCCGTGCCTTTTTCGGTCAAAGGCGTTTCAAGTCCAGCCGCTTCGAGTGAAGCGAGAACGACTATCAATCGTTTGTCAGGTTCGATTTTTACACCGTATTCGGTCAAGTCAAAACTCGCATTTTGAGAAAATACGTTGGTCGAAAAAATTGCGATGATAATAAATAATAAAACTTTTCTCATTATATTTTAATAAATAAATTTAGATAACGAAAGACGCAAACCAAGCAAAGAAACGGGGGACTTAAACTAAAAATATCTTTGCCTATTTTGCGTCTTTACAGTTTTTAAAGATGCTTTTCGGAGCATTATAGATGCCTTTTCAAACAATTGAAAAGTAATGTTTATAACTTTACCAAAACAATCGCCAACTCGGTATTATCGCCTAAAACATTCGTTTTAATCAAAGCACTCTCGGTCAACTGATTAAGATGTTCAAGTGGCACTAAAACCAACATCTCATTGATATTTTCGCGTTTCATTTCTTCAATAATCTCGCCAACTTCATAAAAACGCCGTAGTTTTCCGTCGTCGGTTCGCACGAGTCTGCCGTTGGCGTAAAATTCAGCGTTGTGCGAAATTGTATTAAAATTCAAAACTTTTTCCGTCGTGTAGCCTTGTGCATTAGCCGTTTCAATTAAATTTTTGACCGTTTCGCGTCTGGTAAAATTATTGATAAAAAACTGCAAAATTAAGACAACAACCGCGAAAGTTAAAAACGCGACAATCCGCACAAAGATTTTACGCCTTTTCGATTTCTGCACAAAACGCCAAACGTATTCCGCCGTCAAAATTAGTGCGGCAGGCAACGCAGGCAAAATATAACCTGGAAGTTTTGAGCCTGAAAGTGAAAAAAATACCAACGGAACAAGCAACCAAGCAAACGCAAAAGTCGAGAGTTTTATTTCACTTTGGACTTTGGACTTTGGACTTTGGACTTTAAAAAAACTCCAAATTGAAGCCAAAAAAAACGGCAACCAAGGAATCGTCATTAGCGGCAAAACCAGAAAGAAAAAATAAAATGGTTGCGGATGTTGATATTTATTTGACGTAAAGCGTTGAAAATGATGTTGGATAAAAAACTCGTCAATAAACGTCTGTCCGTGCGTCAGATATATCGGCAGATACCAAACGGAAGCGACGAGAATTGAAACAATCGTTCCCCAAAATAGACTGATTAGAAAAATTCTGCTTCGAAGAAGTTCGAGTTTTATAATGTGATAAAAAAATACAATAGCAAATGGAAATATAATGCCGACTAAACCTTTAGCGAGAAGCGCAACGCCAATAAAGAAATAAAATCCGCCGAGAAATAAATATGCCTTTAATAATTTATTGTTTGCCGAAACGATTTTTGCGTTTTTTGTCAGAACAAAATTTGGATTTTCAGAAAAATAATGACTTTGCAAACAAAGTTCAAAAAGAAAATAGCAAACTAAACTCGCCGTTATCGGAAAAGTCAGAATAATATCGAAACTCGCGCCGCGTGAAAAAGCCAGCAAACCGATGGATGAAGCGGAGATTAACGCCAGCCAAGTTGCAAATTCGTTTTTTGTCCTTTGTTCTTTGTCCTTTGTTTCTGAGTTTGAAACTGATTTTCCTAAAATCCACAGGCTTAAAATTGTTCCGAGTCCGAAAATCGCTGAACCGAATCGCGCGGCAAATTCTGAAACGCCGAATAGTTTGTATGAAAAAATTTGTAACCAATAAAGCAACGCGGGTTTTTCAAACCAATTAAAACCACCCAAAGTCGGCGTAATAAAGTCGCCCCGTTCATACATTTCCCGCGCAACTTGGGCGTAACGCGCTTCGTCGGGACCGAGAAGCGGAATTGAAAGACCGAAAAAATAGACGGCGATAATTGCGAACAAAAAAAATAGCCAAACAAATTTGGTTTTCGGTCTTTGGTTTTCGGTCTTTGTTATTTCTTTCATCTTGTCGGAAAATGTAAAGTATCGCTGAAATGAGTTTTACAATCAATTATGGATAATAAAAACCGAAAACCAAAGACTGCTGTAATTGGTGTCGGCAGTCTTGGACAACATCACGCCCGCAATCACGCGGAATTTGCCCACGAAGGCAAAGCCGAATTGGTCGGCGTTTGCGATGCAGACGAAGAAACGGCGCGGAAAATTGCCGCCGAAAATGGTTGCGATTATTTTACTGAT
>JANOXW010000203.1:0-1957 GCA_031418635.1 Acidobacteriota bacterium | reverse complement strand
AGAAAGATAAAAAACAAAGCCACTAATTTAATGGTGCGAACCGAAACATTTTTAGACATATTTTTTCTCAAATAAACAAATTTTTGCGATAAACTTTGGAAGAGTTTTGTGTCAGCATTTTACGCATTAGATTAATAATTTGTTTCATTTCACAAATCGCAATTTGTCCTTTTATCGCTATTTCATCACTTTCTCTCTATCATTTACAATTTACGATTAACAATTTACGATTAACAATTATGATAATGATGAGAAAAATCAGCGTTTTGCTCTTTATTACGGCAATTCTCTTTTCGTTTGTGCCGTGTGAAACAAAAGTGTTGGCGGCGTGGCGCGAACCTGTGCGCGGGCAACACGCGATGGTCGCTTCGCAACACGAACTCGCTTCGCGCATCGGGATTGATGTCATCAAACGCGGCGGAAATGCGGTTGATGCGGCGGTTGCCGTGGCGTTGGCGTTAGCGGTTGTTTATCCCGAAGCTGGCAACCTTGGCGGTGGCGGTTTTATGCTGATGCGTTTTAAGGACGGCAAAACTGCCGCGATTGATTACCGCGAAATGGCTCCGGCGGCGGCAAATCGCAATATTTATCTCAACGATAAAGGCGAACTCATCAAAGGTGAAGGCGGTTCGGCAATCGGTTATCGTGCGTCGGGCGTTCCCGGAACTCCCGCAGGTTTGGAAATGGCGTTTAAGAAATACGGTTCGGGCAAAGTGAAGTGGTCGGAGTTGGTTGCGCCTGCTCAAAAACTCGCACAAAATGGTTATGCTTTATCTTATCGCCTCGCTAATCTTTTTAAGACCTACCAAAAAAATCTCGAACAATACGAAGACAGCAAAAAGATTTTCCTGAATGGCGGTAAGTTCTACGAAGAAGGCGATGTGTTCAAACAACCTGAATTAGCCGCGACTTTAGCGCGAATCGAAAAGAACGGCGCGAAAGGATTTTATGAAGGTGAAACCGCGAGACTCATCGCCGATGATATGAAGGCGCACAACGGTTTAATCACGCTTGACGATTTGAAAAATTATCAGCCGAAAGAGAGAATTCCACTGCGCGGCACTTATCGCGGCTACGAAATTATCTCGATGCCGCCGCCGAGTTCGGGCGGCATCGTCTTGTTTCAAGTGTTGAATATGCTCGAAAATTACGACATCCGTCAGATGGGTTGGGCTTCGTCGGAAAAATATCACGTTTTGACCGAAAGTTTGCGCCGCGCCTTCGCCGACCGCGCCGAGTTTATGGGTGATCCTGATTTTGTCAATGTGCCGGTTGAAACATTGATTGACAAAAACTACGCAAAGAAGCGGGCGAGTTCGATTGATTTAATGAAAGCATCATCAAGCACCGACATCGGACACGGCGAGATCATCGGCAAAGAACCGACGGAAACAACTCATTTCACGGTAGTTGACGTGGACGGAAATGCGGTTACAAATACTTACACCATCAATGATTTATACGGTTCGGCGGTTACGGCAAAAGGCACGGGCGTTTTATTAAACGACGAAATGGACGATTTTGCCGCAAGTCCGGGCAAAGCAAATTTATATGGATTGATTCAAGGCGAAAACAATTCCGTTCAACCAAAAAAACGTCCGCTTTCTTCGATGACACCGGCAATCGTTTTGCGAAAAGACGGCTCATTGTGGTTCGCGTTAGGCGCACGCGGCGGACCGAGAATTATCACGGCAGTTTTGCAGTCCATCATAAATGTCATTGACCACGATATGAATATTCAACAGGCAATTGATGCGCCGCGCATCCATCATCAATGGTTTCCCGACGAGATTGTTTATGAACCGTTCGGGATGAGTTCCGATACGAAAAGCGCGTTGGAAAAACTCGGACATAACTTTGCACCGCGACTAGCCAACATCGCTTCGGCGACGGGCATTATGATTGACGAAAAAGGTGTCAGATTAGGCGCGATTGATTCGCGCAGTGACGGCGAAGC
>JANOXW010000202.1:0-7537 GCA_031418635.1 Acidobacteriota bacterium | reverse complement strand
TATGAGCGTAGATATTGTATTGAAAGAAACAAAACCGAGTATGGAAGCGGTGGTTGAAGATTTGAAGCGCAAACTTTCAAACGTCCGCACGGGACGCGCTAATGTCGGGATTCTTGATGCCGTAGTGGTTGATTATTACGGTGTTCCGACACCGCTTAATCAGATGGCTTCGGTTGCCGTGCCTGAACCGCAATTGCTGACCGTTCAGCCGTGGGACGCAACGCAACTCGGCGCAATCGAAAAAGCGATAAATTTGGCGAATCTCGGCTTTAATCCGTCAAATGACGGGAAAATAATTCGTCTGTCAATTCCCGCGATGAACGAAGAACGCCGCAAGCAATTTGCCAAACAAGTTCACGAAATCGCCGAAGAACATAAAATCGCCGTCCGCAACGTCCGCCACAGTGCCAACGACACTTTGAAATCAATGCTCAAAGATAAAGAAATTTCCGAAGACGATGAGCGTCGCGGAATGGACGAAGTGCAGAAATTAACCAATACTCACACCGCTAAAATTGACGAACTTGCTAAAAATAAAGAGCAGGAAATTATGAGCGTTTAGCTAAATGGTAAATCGTAAATTGTTGTATATTTCTTTCAATTTACGATTTACCAATTACCATTTACCATTCACAAATCTATTTTGAAATCGTAAAAATCTCGTCTTTGACTTCCGAATTAACTAAAATATCTTTAGCTTTAAAGTTGGCATAAACGGTCAGTTGTCCTAAATCGAATCGCTGCGAATAACGCTCAGGAATAATCACGCCTTCGACGGTGCGAAATTTGTCAATTTCTACCGAAGTCGTTACTTCTCTGCCGTTTATGTCGTAACTCGATTCGTAACCTTTGACTTGTCCCGTTTTATCGTCAATAAAAAAATCGGTGTAATAGCCTTCGGGCGAAGTGATGCGGAAACCTTTCTTTTTCTTGAGAAGTTCAGGCAAAGCTGAAACCGTAAACTCTTTTTCGCCCAATTTTTGCAGTAGTTGCAAGCCCAAACGATTGATTGGCGGAAAAGTAAAATCCTTTATCGAAGATGATGTCTGCTTTCCGTCATAAACTTGTTTAAGCGGCTGAAACGGATTGACAATCTCAAGCCGATATTTATCACCCGAATAAATCATCGCAAAAGTCGCGGGAATCGTCTGCGGAAACTGCGTTGTCGTAACGTCCACCGAACCTCTGACATCCAACGTCTTCATATTCTTAAACTTGTCGCCGCCGTGTGCCGCCAAAGTTTTTTGGGCGAGTTCAAGCGGTGTCGTATCTGTTTTCGTTACCGTTACGGTTGTTTTATCTTTAGGCTTTTGATCATTTTGGGCAAAAACATTAGCCGCATAAATGATAATGAGCAGTAAAATCGAATATTTTTTCATACTTTTCTTTTGATGCAAATTTAATTGGGAAAGTAAATTATTTAATGATACGCAAAACCAAAGATAAAGGTTCAATTGTAATTTGTCGCTTACGGACAAAGATTTATGGCAAGCGCAGAGAAGTTCAAAACACGCGAATAATGTTTGATGGCAAGCGCAAAATCTTTCAACGCTTGCGTTGAAAGATTTAATGTTTGCAAAAAACTTCTTGACGCAAGCGTTAAAGAGTTCACCGCTTGCTTAAAATGATTTATGGCTTGCGAAAAATAGTTCGCCGCACACAAAAAATGATTCATCACACGCGAAAATGGTTTATAGCACGCCATCAAAGATTCAACGCGGGCGAAAGATGATTGACGGAAGTAAAAAACTGATGCGGAAATATGTTTCGTCATTAGAAGCAGACGAAACATATTTCCGTGTCAGTTGGTTTATTTAAAAGCTGAAACGCATTTGCAGTTCAACCCGCCGATTGCCGGCATCATTTCCGCCACCGCCGCCTCGGAATCCGCCAAAACCACCAGAAGTCGAAACCGATTGTCCGAAACGGCTAGAGTTTAGATTATTAATCGGATTTGCCAAATTGACGGTATTAAAAAGATTATTGAAATTTAACCCTAAATTTAAATTATACGGCTTTCTCGTGTCGCCGCCGCCAAAACCGCCACCGCCGAAACCACCACCACCGCCTTGACGACCGGGACCGCCAGCTCCAGGAGGTCCGCCACCAGCAGTTTGTCCGCCTTGATTATCAGCTCTTCTTGGCGCGTTAGGGGATTTGCCAAAACCGAAAGTTTTATTCAATCTTAAATTAACCGTGAAAGATGATGGACCTCTGCCATAATTTCTCGGAATTATTTGATTCAAATCCGAAATTCCCGACACATCGCAGAATGAATTAGTTAATCCGATTTCGTTGCAACGGTCGGCTAATTGACCAAAAGTCGGACGCTCGTTAAATAACGTATCGGCATTTGAATCTATGCCGGAAGTGATATTAAACGGTGTGCCGGAACGCGCAATGACAAAAGGACTAAGACGAATTCCCCAAGGAACACCAAAAGAACCACCGATTATGAAAAAATGTCTGATGTCGGAACTCGCGTTGCCATATTCGCCATTCAAATCATAGCTGTAGGCGGGAAAACTTCCCACACCGTCAGAGTCGCTTTTGGTCGTGCCTAACCGATAATTTCCAAACAAGGTGAAATTGCTGTTCAAGAACGATCTAAAGTTTATGTTCAGGCTTTGCTGATTAACATAGCCGTTTGATTCGTATTCATAAATAGGTCCTCGCGTCAGGTCGGGACGCGGTGCCAAGCTACAATTTGTAAAAGTCGGACAAACGGGAGCATTGATGTTGCGCGAACGAAGCTGATGCAATGTTCTGGCACCGATATAACTGACACTCAGATTTATCCGCGCCGGTAATTGGCGGTCAACACTAAACGAAGTTTGAATCGTGTAGGGCGACTGTAAATCCGGCGAAAATAAGCGAATGGTGTTGGTTAAAGGCGAAAGTTGGCTAATAGACGGAACATTTGAAACTCCGTTGAGCGTGAAAACAGGCTGACTTAAAATAGCAATTGCCTGCGGATTGTTATTGCTAAGGACATAACTTAATTGTTGAACACCATCAAAGCGGTTGATATTAAGCGTCAAATTATCGCTAATGCGGTCATAAAATATACCGAAACCGCCGCGAAATACCGTCTTCGGCGCACGCGCACCACCGGCTCCGGGCGAATAGGCAAAAGAAAGACGTGGCGCAAAATTAAAATTATCGCTGACATTTGTTTGATATTCGTAACGCAAACCGCCGCTTAAAGTTAAGCCCGGATTAACGCGCCAATCGTCCGTTACAAACAAACCGACATCGGTTTGCGAAACTTCGGCAATCGGATTTCCGGTAGTAATTCTGAACTGAGTCGGATTGTAGCGAACATCGGTTGCACCTGAAACCTTGGCACGATATTGCTCAATTGGTGAAACAACTCCGTCCCTGTTTAAATCAAACTGATCATTTGTGGCAAAAAAGCCCGAAAATTGAAATGTTCCGCCATAATTCGATTCCGAACGGTCTTCTAACGAATTACTACGAACTCTAATGCCGAATTTGACGGCGTGTTCCGAACGCTTGCCGAAAGATGTCGTCGTATAATTTTGGAATTCGATACCGTTGTCGTTGGTAAAATTCAAACCGACCTGCGCTCCGCCGCCGGTAAATGCTGAAGGCACGCTAATCGTCGGAATAGAATTGTCGCCGTTTTGTTCACTCCGATTATTACTATATTCAAAGCGGGTTTCGTTGATAGTTTTGGCGTTTAGAATCATCGTTTCCGTTAATCTAAACTCGTGTTCCCGATTTGATCTTTCAAACGCACGGCTTGGCAATGAAGTGTCGCCGATGCCTTGATTGTCAAAAGCGTTACGCGAAAAACTGTAACGAGCAACCAGCGTATTTTTATCATTTATCTGATAATCAAATCGCGGACTAATTTGCAAACGACGAGTGGGAATAGTAAATTCCTGTCTCAAAGGCACAATATTAAAAGCAGAATCGAGTATTTGAGCATTTACCAGTGCGCCATCATCAACCTGACGATTGCTGAAATCAATGAAAAAAGACGACTTACCTTTTTTCACCGGACCGCTGACGCTTCCACCAAAAAACCGTGTCTGACTTGCCGCCCGATTGACAGCAAACGGATTGCGTGAATTCAGGCTTTCATCATTAAAGTTAAAAAACGCCTGTCCGCGAAATTTATCCGAACCGGGTTTGGTCAAAATCTCGATGCGTCCGAATCCTAAACGGTCAAATTCTGCCGAGAAAGGATTTTGATTGATGCGAATTTCACGGATTGATTCTTTCGGCGGAAGTTGTCCGCCGGTGAAACCGTCAATGTAAATTTGTCCGCCGTTGGGTCCAGCCGAAGGTCCTGCCAAAGCCTGCAAAGCGGCTTCTAGTTCGTCCGGGTCGTCGGGCAAAGCCTCCAAATCCGTGCCTTTCAGAACTGTCGCGCTCAGATTATTGTCCGCGTCGGTTGAAACTTTATTTTCGTTGGTAACTTGGACTTGTTCTTCGATTGCCTCAACTGACAAAGCGACTATCAATTCTTCACGTTTTCCTGCTGAAACTGCGACTTCAGTATTTTCGTAAATCCCGAAAGTGGCAGCAACTACGCGAACTTTATAAATTCCCACCGCGATGTTATTAAGATTGAATTCGCCTTGTTTATCCGTCGTTCTGATTCTTTCTTTGCCCGTGGCATCAACCACCGTAACGGTTGCGCCAACGACAATCGCCCCAAGACTATCAACTACTTGCCCTTTCAAACTGCCCGTTTGTTGAGCGAAGATTGATGAACTAATAAATAATGTAAATAAACCGATAAATATAAATGCTTTTAAGTATCTCATACTAAAATTTTGAAGATAGATTTTAGCCCCGCGTTTGTGCGGAGCTAATAAATAAATTTTCGATAATATCTAACTTCGTTCTCCTGTTTTATCCTTAGAAACTGTTTGGAACTTCAAAAGTTTGAGAAACTAGCCTTGTAATAGCACACGGATTACGCAGATTACGCGGATTTTCACAGAATTTAACCGGTTTTATCCGCGTAAATCTGTCAAATCCGTCAAATCCGTGTGCTATTTTTGCCAAAGCTAATTCAATTCTGGAATCTCCAAACAACTTCTTAGGGAAAATCTGCCCCTTCGAGACCCGGAATGCTAAAGCCGGAATCTTGTCCGCCTTGTCCGTTTCGGCGACCACCTTGCGGGAGTTGCGGTGTTTTCAAAAACGGCTCAACGCCCGATAATAGTTTTATGGCGATGATGCGTTCTGTGTTCGCACTTTTTGTGCTAGAAGCAGCAATCATTTCGCCGACTTTCAAATCAGCAACAGTTATATTCGGAAAGCGTTCCAACATATCGTCAATACTGCCGCCACCACCGCCACCGCGAAGTCCTGCACCGCCGCCTTGTCCGCCCGGCGCATTACCTTGCGGTGGGCGTGTTCCGCCTTGTCCGCCGGGTTGTATTCCGCTGGCTTGCGCTATTTGAAATTGAGCCATTCTTTGTGCCATTTCCGCCGGAAATTGTTTTAAGACGGAATTTTTTCCAACTGTAATCGTAATATCTTTTTTAGTTTGAATGCTGTTGATAGTTATTTCGTTTTTCTCAGTATCAATCGCGGTGATTGTTCCGGCAATTGTTTGAAACGCACCACTTATTATTTTTTCCGCGCTGAGAGTAGAGCCGTCAGTATTTTTGTCGCCAAGTGCGCGAAGTGAATCGCCAACCTTAATCTCACTAAACGAACTTGCCACGGCTTGGTTATAATCAACCGAATCGGGCGCGTAACGGAGAATTCTCGCTTGGTCTTTCGGCGTAACCATCACGTTTTTTGAGCCGATAATGCTTCGCACCGAAACAGTAATTTCTTTTGTGAGCGGGTTTATCGCTTTGATTTGCCCGGAAATTCCGCGTGTTTTCCATTCTTCGCGCTCTTTTGTGTTCTTTTGGGCAATGTCGGATTTTGTCAGAAGATAAACGGCTTTGGCAGAAATTAACTTCTTATCTTCCGAAACTTTGCCGGTTACGAGGAGTTTGTCGCCTACCCCGATTTCCGAAAAACTCGAAGCAACTGCCGCCGGCAAGATCGGATTTTCCGGCGGAATGCGTTTATATTCCGTTTTGTCCGACAAAACAACCTCAATCGTGCCGTCTTTGGTCTGTAAAACTATTTTGTCGGTGGCAACCGAAGTAACTTCACCCGCCGCCAAAGTTGCTTTAATACCAATATCAGCCGATTGCGCCAATAAATTTGCTACACCAAGCAATAAAAATAAAACTATAAAAGTAAATGTCTTTTGCATTTTTTAATTTCCTATTAGCAGAATTTAGTATCTGTTTTTATATGCAACCGTCAGAAAAATAGTTACCTTTTTCGATGCAATTATAAAGACGTTAATTATACAGAAAAGGTTTGGTTTGTTTTGTAAAGATTTGTAAATCAGTAGTAGTGGCAGTAGCGGAAGCAATGGTAGCGCGACAGTTTGCACTTAAAAACATTCTTCTCTGTTATTACATTCCGCCACTGCTTCTGCTACTGTTGCTGCCAACTATTTGTTGAACGGGCAGTCAAGACAAGTCCAAGACTTGCGGATAACAAAGTCAAAAGCGCAAAAACCCAGAGATACGGAATGGAAAGAAACAGCGTCCAAACAATTACGCCGATTAAAATTGCCATCGTTTCAGATTGCTTTTTCTCAGACAGAAATCGTTTTTGCAACTGTTTGCCGATGCTGACCTGCAACGCGACGCGCCCGAAAACATAGCCCAACATCAGCAAAATTAAGCTCATCAAACTAATAATTGCGCTCAAGTAATTCGGCAAATACCTTAAACTGACAATGACCGTTATGAAAGTTACGACAAAACCGGCAAAGCCCATAGCAACCACTTTTAAAGTTGAAAGTTGGAAACGCGCAATCGCCCGACTGACTGCGCCGGGCGCAAGTGTCGTAAAAACGAGTGTGATGATAAACCAAAAAAGAATGGACAAAATGCGTTGGGCAAGAAAAGCCCAAGAAAAACTTGGCGAGAAAATTTGTGTCGGGTTTTGTCCAAAGTCTCTTAGCTGTTCCTCAAACACCGCCATAATGACCGTTTGTTTTCCCTCATTACGAAGCGGCGATTGGGTTTGAGCACGATAAGTTCCGCCGAAAACTATGACATCTCCGCCGATAAAACCGTTTTCTGCTTGAATGATATTTCCGCCGATTGTAGCGACATCGCCATCAACCTTGCCTTCGATGATGACATCTCCGCCGAAAACCAAGACACCTTTTGCCTCTTTTTTGATAATAATGGTTTTGCCGAAAGCAAAGATTTCGTGTTCTTTCGCATCTTCAACCGTGAGCGTTTTTCCATCAGGCGATACCGAGATACTTTCTTGAGCGTAGATTGCGAAAACAGTCAGCAGAATAAAAATAACTCCCAACAGCATTTGCCGTAGAGAAGTTTGGAGAGTCGCAAAAATGTCTGTTTGTATGCTTGAATAAATCACTTTTTTGAGCCTGCGTCTGAAATTTATGAACGATTGTAGCGAAAAATCAGGCGTGAAAGCGCAAACAGGGAAATGACAAAAAATA
>JANOXW010000201.1:0-3014 GCA_031418635.1 Acidobacteriota bacterium | reverse complement strand
GATGGGAACACCGGTCAATGCAGTAGTAATGATTCCGGCATTTACGCCAGGAACGACTGCGCCGGTAACAGTAACCTACTTTGTGCCGGATCCAACACAGCCGGTAGATTTCACCTTGAGGGCGGCAAGCACCTTCCACGCGGCGAACATCAGAGCGCGATGTGGAACAGCTCCACCGCCAGCAGTAGAAAGCGAGAAATAATGGCTCAATTATTCGAGCGATGAGTAAATAAGCAGAAAAGGTGTATGGCTTACAGCCATACACCTTTTCCTAATTTGAGTCATTACTAAGCGGTATAGAAATTGCTTTGTCGAACTAAATTGGAGTAAAAGTATGAAAAAAGAGATATTTAAGTGTGAACAAAAAACTCTTCAACACATTTTTACAACCAAGCGAAGCGATAATCGCTACGCTGTCGCCTATTATAGACCAAGCAAGTCTTTCACAAAAAATGTTTTTTGCTGATTTTGTGAGGAAATTGCTTTTTGGCTATATCGAGCAAGTCAGTTCTTTGCGAGGTTTGCCGCGCTGAATCGGGTGAATTCCTTCGCTTCCGCGCCGGTTGCTGAATTCGTAGCCGAGAAATTGTTTTTCCGTCTGCTTTTCGCCGCTTTTGACCAAGACGATTTTTTGTTTGTAGGCGAGGATGAAATAAAACAGTTTTTCGGTTTCTTTTTTGATTATTTCATTCCATTTTTCCGCGTCGTCTTTGGCAACTATTTTCTTTTTGTATTCCTGCTAAATCTCGTGATTTTCGATTGCTTCATTCGGCTGTTTTTTGAGCAAAGTCGCATAATCGGCAAACGAAATTCCTTCCCAAACGTGAGCCACATATTTGGTGAAAGGCTTTTCGATGCTTTTAATCGTTACATCTTTTGCGTCCGATACGGCTTTTTCAACCGATTTCCTGATATTGATCGAATCGTAATTATGTCGCCGACGCAAGAATAAAGTAACGGTATTCGTTCCCGTCGCCATAAACGTATTACTGCCGAATTCAGCAATCGCCACGATGTCGAAATACTGCAAAATTATCTCGCGTGCCTTCGTGTAAATTCCCGTGTTGCTCAAAATACTGCTCGGCAAAATAATGCCCGCAATTCTGCCGTCTTTGAGCAGTTGTTTGGTGCGTTCGATAAAAAGGCATTCAATTTCGCTGCTTTGGTCGGTCAGTTTGTCGTAAATCTCGAAATCGTCATTGTTGTAAATTGAACTTGCCGCACTTTTGAAAGCAGAAACGGAATAAGGCGGATTTGAAACAACAATATCAAATTGTTTATTGTCTTTCGGAAAATCTTTGTCGGTTATTAAAAGCTTTCCTTTGTATTCAGGATGAGAAAAACTAGCTAAACCGTCGGAATGAATTACGTTTGCCAAACCGTCGCCGGGCGGATAACAACCGACTGTTGAATGATACAATACTTTTGATTTTTTAGGCAATTGTGAGGCAAAAACGATATGTCTGCTAAATTTTAGCGATGGCGACAACTTGATTTAGTTTGGAAACGACAACGCCACCCGCTTTTTCTTTGGTTACGGCGAACATTATCGGTTTTTTGATTTTTATTTGAGCATCAATCGGGATGACGATTTCACCATTTTCGGCGACATCAAACACGCCGCCGCTAACAGGCGTTTTTTGGTCTTGAGTTTCATCCACAATCCAAAGTTGATAAGATTCTTTTTCAGGATTGTTGGTCGGCAAACCGCGAAAATGGATGTAACCTTTTTGCTCTTTGTTGCTCCAAGCGATGTCGCCTAAAACGACTTTTTCATCCGCCGGCGATTTCCATTCTTTTTTAACAATATCTGTCGCCGAAGCGAGAAATTGTTCACGCTTTTGCGCCGTTGATAATTCAGGTGTCGGCGTTTTAATGACTTCGGGATTTTTGGCAACTTCCGTATTCGGCACGCGAGTCAACCACAGATTAAATGCCAAAGCAACGCAAGCCGTCGCCGCAACTGCCCAACCAAGCCATTGCCAAAACGGGCGTTTCGGTTCAACTTCAATGATATTTCCAACGGTTTCAGTCGCTAACGAACTACCATTTTTTCTTGGCGCAAAACTTTTTACTTCTTGAGTTTCATCAGTTATGCCAAAGAATTGGTTAGCATCGGCTAAAATTTTTGAACGCAAACTTGCTGGCAAAGGCTTGCCAATATCTAAATTGACAAGACCAATTGCCGCCGCCGTCAATTCAAACGACAGGTCATTTTCCCAATCGGAAAATTCGCTTTTAAGTTGCTTCAACTCCATCAATTCTGCTTTACTCAAATCAAAAACGGTTTGGTCGGCGAGCAGTTCAAACAGTCTTTCTTTTTTGTCTATATTCATACTGTCGCCTCCTTACTAACGTCCGAATTTCCCAAACCTAAAAGCTCCCGAACTTCAATCAAACCGCGTCGGGCGTGCGTTTTCACCGTTCCTAACGGCATTTTCAATGCGTCTGCAATTTCCTGATGCGAAAAACCTTGCACAATCGAAAGATGTAGAATTTGTCGTTGTTCTGGACGCAAATTTTTCATCACTTTTGTGGCTTCTTTGGCTTCGACGCAAATTTGCAAGTCTTGGTCTTTGTTACCCGCCGGTTCAACCAAAATGTCATCCAAAGAATCTATATTCGGCTGACGATTTTCTTTCCGCAAACGATCAATTAACCGTCGTCGCGCAATCATTGCGATAAATGTCGTTTCCGAAGCCTGCACTTCGTCAAACCGTGCAGAATTTTTCCAAATATCTATGAAAATTTCCTGCACGGCATCTTCGGCATCGTCTGCATTCGGCAACATTCGCAGTGCTAACGACCAAACCAAACCGCCGTAAGTGTCTAAACACTCCTGAACGGCAGGTGCATTTCCCGATGCAATACGTTTTAGAATAGTCTGCGCCACAATTTTTAATTTCAGAATTTGGATTAAATCTAATTGCTTTAAGCTATTCTATTTCACCACATTTTGCCAAATTTGCAAACTGCGACTGCACCGATTCAAATATCAGTTTTGAAAGCATTCA
>JANOXW010000200.1:0-9742 GCA_031418635.1 Acidobacteriota bacterium | reverse complement strand
CTAGAAAATAGCACACGGATAAACGCTGATAGAACGGATTTTCACGGATGTTTTTGATAATTATTTGAAAACGCGCCGAAAATCTATTTGAAATAACAGGGGCAAATCCGCTAAATCAGTGAGAATCGGCGTGCTATTTCTGTTTTATTTCTAATCAAGACTCAGGTTAAATTACAGATGTTACATATTTTTGGATGTTGTCGCTGAAGGCGACTGACAATATAGCGTAGGGTGCAGGCGTTGCGCCATAACCCTACGTTTAGCCAATCGTTCAATCCGAAAATTAAACATTCTGACAGTAATCTTAATAACTCAAAAAAAAAGCTCGATACGGAAATGTATTAAATATTTTGCATCGAACAATCAGGGTTTTAGGAAGTAGGATTTACCGAAAATTATCGAGAACCGCATCGTTCGAGAAATTTTTAGCAACAGGCGATATTCCAATAGCTTTGCTCAATATAATCTTAGCTAGAAATTAAAGTGGTTTATAAAGTGTCGCATTGCCGACAGTTAAGGTAGAAATTTAAGTAAATAGTGCATTACTAAAGTTGAATTATGATTTTAATTGCGCTCCTTGAGCAAACCGAATAAAAGCAGGTCGGCGATGTTGGCAACTTTTACTGGCTAAACCGTCTATGGTCACTTTTTTATAACCGTAACGGGCAAGAAATGTATCAGTTGCATCGAGAATAGCTTCCAGAACTTCTTTTGATTGAACTCCGTTTCTCGTTTCATCGACTAATCGCCGACCATAATTACAAACCGGCAAGATTCCACTTGCGAACTACTTCATTGATGAGATTAGCAACTTTGTCGGTTACTTTGACAAAATATTCGTCCGCTTTTTTCTGGTCAAATCTCGGATAACCTTGACCTTTTTGGTAAAGCCCGATTGAAGACGGAAACGGCACTGCCGACCAAGTTCCGGGCGCGGGATAAGCCGTTGCTAAATCGTCGTTGTATCTTTCGGGATGAACCAGCGTCGGGTCAATCGCTTGAATAAAAGCCGTTTCGTTCAAACCGGCGTGTCCGCCATCTTCGCCGAAAACCTCTTTTGTTTCATCCGATGCAAACGACCACCAATTTATGACGAGAGTTCTGACGTGCTTTTCCGCCGAAACTTCCGCCGCTACCGATTGCAAAACTGCCGTTTGTCCGCCGCCGTGTCCGTTTAGAATGATAATATTTTTGAAACCGTTTTTCGCCAAACCTTCCAGAATTTGTTTGACAAACGGACGATAAGCCGCTTCGGTAATCTGAAACGCGCCCGGATATGCTTCTAAACTTCCCGTGATTCCGTAAGGCAAAGTCGGCGCAATCAGCGCATTAACGCGCTGTGCAATTTTATTCGCAATCGCCATCGGTGCAGTATTATCCGCGCCGTTGTTGATAACGCCGTGCGGTTCAAGCGTTCCGGTCGGCAATAAAACAGTAGTTATTTTTGACGGAACAACTTCTTTAAATTCCATCCAATTGATTCTGTCCATCTCACGGGTTGAAACCGTATCTTTCGGTTTTTCGCTTTTATTTGTTGTCTGCCCTAAAACGATGTTGGGCAGAATAATTACTAATAAAATTATGGTTGTAATGTGTTTCATTTGGTAACTCCTTTTTTGACTAAGTAGAACAGACTGTTAGTCTGTTCTCGGTCGGTGAACAGACTAACAGTCTGTTCTACCTTTGTCCTTTAGCGCAAAACATAAATTATTTTATTTATGCGAATAGCTTTTTACATTTATCATAATGTAATCGGTAAGTGCATTGAAGTCCAAGCCTGATTTATTTGCGAAAACGGATATTTGAAAAATAAAAAGGTTTGTTGTTCGCCCTTTAAAATGATAAATTGGCAACAATAATCGCATTCGGGGCTTTAATTTATTGAATTATAAAAAAAATATGGAGTAACTGTTATGAAAACGATAAAAATTTTAATCTGTGTCTTTGTTTTTTCGATACACATATTTGCCCAGAACAATCAAGCAAATAACCTGCCGATTCAACCGTCAAATTCGATTGACCAAATATCAGCCGATCTGACAAAAGTTGCCAACTCACTTCAAATTTTTAACAAAAATTTCAAAGCATTTCTCGCAACCTTGCCGCAAGGCATAAAGTTTAGCGAAAAACAGCAGAATTTCTTGCTCGCGTTTGAAGTTTTGAATCGTGCTGAACAGCGTGTTCAAATTTTACAAAAATTTCAAATCGAATTGACCGAAAAACAAGCCGCCCTGAAAACTCGCCTGACACAGATTGAACAAGATTCGTCGCCTGAAGGCATTGACCGCAGCGTTGCTTTACTTGGCACAACCAGAACTGCGGAAATTCGGGATAGCCGTCGAAAAACTCTAGAAGGCGAAAGAAATAGTTTGCAACAAGTGGTCGCGCAGATAAATCAGACTCTTGCCGAAACAAGCAACGAATTGCGGGAAGCATTATCGCTTGTCAAAAGACTGCGTGATAAATGTCTTCCGCAAATCGAAGAGGCATTATCGGATTTGAAATAATTGAAGCCTAAGCGTAATTCAAAGACTGGAGCGCAAGCCGCTGGCTTGCCGTCGGTTCGAGCGAAGCAAGAACAGACGTGCGCTGCACTTACTTAAAAGTTAATTGTAAATCGAGCGACATTCCGTTCTTGCTTCGCTCGAACGGGCAAGCCAGCGGCTTGCGCTCCAGTCAAATCGCCCGTATTTATTGAGTTTAATTGCACTCAGGCTTCAAATAATTGGCAAATTATCGCAAACCCGTTAGACTTAGTAAATATGCAACCAATAAGCAAACAAGAATCAAAAAGCAAACTCGACCTTTTACAAGAAAAATCACGTCAAGCGGAACAAGGCGGCGGCAAACAGCGGGTTGAGAAACAACGTGCGTCGGGAAAAATGACGGCGTGGGAACGCATCGAATTTTTCTTGGACGAAGGTTCGTTTGAAGAATTCGATAAATTTGTCGTTCATCGCTCAACCGATTTCGGACTCGAAAATCAAAAGTTTCCCGGCGACGGCGTTGTTACCGGACACGGACTCGTGGACGGACGCGAAGTTTTTGTTTTCGCGCAGGATTTTACCGTTTTCGGCGGTTCGTTGAGCGAAACTCACGCAAACAAAATTGTCAAAGTAATGGATTTTGCGATGAAAACGGGCGCACCGATTATCGGTTTGAACGATTCGGGCGGCGCACGGATTCAAGAAGGCGTTGTTTCACTTGGCGGTTATGCCGATATTTTTCTGCGAAATGTGTTGGCAAGCGGCGTTGTTCCGCAAATCAGTTGCATTCTCGGACCGTGCGCCGGCGGCGCGGTTTATTCACCGGCGATTACGGATTTTAACGTCATGGTCAAAGACACTTCGTATATGTTCATCACCGGTCCCGACGTGATCAAAACCGTTACGCACGAAGAAGTTACCAAGGACGAACTCGGCGGCGCGATGACGCATAATGCCAAATCGGGCGTGGCACATTTTGCGGCTGACGATGATGAACACGCGCTTCGACTGACGCGCGAATTGCTTTCGTTTATGCCGTCAAACAATATGGAAAACCCGCCGTTTGTGCCGTCAAACGATGCCAGCAATCGGACGGACGAGAAATTAAATTCGATAGTTCCGCCGATTTCGACGCAACCTTACGACATCCGCGATATTATTCACACCGTTGCCGACGAAAATTATTTTTTTGAAGTTCAAGAGTATTTCGCGCCGAATATCGTTATCGGTTTTGCGCGTTTAGGCGGTTTTTCGGTTGGAATTGTCGCCAATCAACCGGCGTTTTTGGCAGGAGTTTTAGATATTGACGCATCGGTCAAAGCCGCACGATTTGTCAGATTTTGTGATTGCTTTAATATTCCGCTCATCACTTTTGAAGATGTTCCGGGATTTCTGCCCGGCATAAATCAAGAACATGGCGGAATTATCCGACACGGCGCAAAACTTCTTTATGCCTTTGCCGAAGCGACTGTTCCAAAAATTACGGTTATCACGCGCAAGGCTTACGGCGGCGCGTATTGCGTGATGGCTTCCAAACATATTCGCACCGACATAAATTTCGCCTATCCGACGGCGGAAATCGCCGTGATGGGCGCAGAAGGCGCGGTCGGCGTTCTCTATCGCAAGGAAATCTCGGAAAACTCCGAGGATTATCGTAAGGAAAAGGTCGCGGAATTTGAAGAAAAGTTTGCCAATCCATACATCGCGGCGGAACGCGGCTACATTGACGAAGTTATTGAACCGGCATTAACCCGCCCGAAACTCATTCGCGCCCTGTCGCTGCTGCAAAACAAACGCGACACCAATCCGCCCAAGAAACACGGTAACATCCCGCTTTAAGTTGAATTTGGTTTGACAAAATAATCGAACAAGCCATTTCGTGGAAAAGAACGGGCAAATTCCAATTATACTAAACGCGCCGCCCAACAAGTTATTGGACGTGAGCGCGAAACAGCCACGTTCATTCTAGGTTAGCTTGCGTGGGTTTCGCGCTCACGTCAACGCCGTCGTTAGAAGAATTTTTTCAGTTTAAGACATTGGCTGTCCCGTATTTAGTTTTGAGGTGGCAGGAAATTGCTTTCCGCCTTCCGCCGATAAGTTTCTGCTTTCAGAGAATTGTTGCCTGAAAGCAGGAAATTGTTCGCCGAAGGCAGGGAATGAACTCCTGACGGCAGGGAATCGTTTCCTGCCTTCCAGAAATGATTGGCGGGAGGCGGAAAACTGTTCGCGGAACTCGTGTGCGAAATAAAAACCTTGCTTTTTTCTAACAAAATGATTTATAAATGTTCAACCAAAAACATTATTCAACCTCTCGACAGTTAATGTAAAACTTAGGAAAAGATATAGAATTACACAATCCCGGAAAGAACATCGTCTATCACTTCGAGGCGAATGGCGCGGAAGGTTAGTTTGTCATTTTCCGCATAAACTTCGACCAGACTTTCTTCACTCAATTCGCCCTGAATCAAGGCTTCGGAGAGTTCGTCTTCGACATTTTTTTGCAGGGCGCGGCGCAACGGTCGTGCGCCGTAACTGCGGTCAGCGCAGGTTTTTTCAATCAACCAGCGTTTGGCATCTTCATTTAGACGGATTTGCAAACTACGCGATGTCAACATTTCGTTGATTTGTCCGACTTGCAAATCAATAATCTGCATCAAGTCTTCGTCGGCGAGTTCGTCAAAGATAATGATTTCATCAAGGCGATTGACAAACTCAGGCGCGAAGGTCTTTTTGACTTCGCTCATCACTTGGTCTTCCAACTTTTGCCGTGATGTATCGGCGGTTGTTTGAAATCCGAGCGTCGCCCGCTTTTGAATAAAACGTGCGCCGATGTTGGATGTCATTATAAATATCGCGTTTTTGCAATCAATCGTGTTTCCTTGCGCGTCGGTTATAATTCCGTCTTCAAAAACTTGTAGTAAAACATTAAATAAATCAGGATGTGCTTTTTCGACTTCATCAAAAAGCACGACGGAATAAGGCGCACGTCGCAGTTTTTCGGTCAATTGTCCGCCTTCTTCGTGTCCGACATAGCCGGGCGGTGAACCGATAAATTTGGCAACCGTGTGCTTTTCCATAAATTCCGACATATCGAATCTAATAAGTGCGCGTTCCGAACCGAACAAATATTCGGCAAGAGTTCGCGCCACTTCCGTTTTGCCAACGCCGGTCGGACCCAAAAACAAAAACGAACCGACGGGTTTGTTCGGATTTTTCAAACCGGCGCGTGAACGCCGAATCGCCCGCGCTAACGCCGAAATCGCCGGACGTTGCGAAATAATCCGTTTGTGTAATTCACTCTCTATTTTCAGGAGTTTTTTCGCCTCTTCCTGTTTAATTGATTGCACCGGAATTCCCGTCCAACGGGCAATCACATCTTCGACATCTTCGCGTGTAACTTCGACGGCGAAAAACGAATCTTCGAGCGTTTTCAGTTCGTAGGAAATTAGCTGGTCTTCATTGGCGGCGGCGCGTTTCCAATTTTCCACCGTTTCCTTCCACGACGGTTCGGACACAGTTTCCGATTGATACCGAAGTTTGGCGCGTGAGCCGGCTTCGTCCAAAACGTCAATCGCCTTGTCAGGCAAAAATCTATCGGGAATGTATCTGTTGGTTTGATAAACAGCGGCTTCGAGCGCGTCTTTGGTATAACGGATTTGGTGAAACGCTTCATATCTTTCGGCAAGTCCTTGAACAATTCGCAAGGCTTCTTCTTCATTCGGCGGCACGACTTTGACCGATTGAAAACGGCGTTCAAGCGCACGGTCTTTTTCGATTGATTTACGAAATTCACGCGGTGTCGTCGCGCCGATACATTGAATTTCGCCGCGTGAAAGCGCGGGTTTCAAGATATTTGCCGCATCAAGAGTTCCTTCGGCTGAACCTGCGCCGACGAGTGTGTGCAGTTCGTCAATAAATACGATGTATTGGTCGTGCTGCCGGAGTTCGCTCATAATTTTCTTGAGCCGTTCTTCAAACTGTCCGCGATATTTCGTTCCCGCCACAATCAGCGACAAATCGAGCGATAAAATGCGTTTGTTTTCCAAAAACGTCGGCACGTTTCTCTCAATAATGCGCTGGGCAAGACCTTCGATAATCGCCGTTTTGCCAACGCCCGATTCGCCGATTAAAACCGGATTATTTTTGGTGCGCCGACATAAAATTTCGATAACTCGTTCGGTTTCGGCTTCACGCCCGATTAACGGATCGAGTTTTCCTTCCGCCGCTTCCGTCGTCAGATCGCGTGTGAATTCTTGTAGATGCGGAACTTCCGACTTTTCTTTGCCAATTGAGTAAAAGTTGGTGAAACCATTTTGTCGCGCCACTTCTTCGCGCACGTCTTGCAGACGCAGACCGAATTGATAAAGGATTTCCGCCGCAATCGAACGGTCTTCGCGCACTAATCCTAAAAGCAGATGTTCGGGTCCGATGTGCCGATTTTGCAATTGGCGACTTTCTTCGTTGGCAAACGCCAAAATCCGTTTAGTTTCGGGCGCGAGATGCAATTCGGCGGATTGTGGAATTCGTTCACGCAAAACGATGCGTTCTTCGACTTCGCGCCGCACGGCTTCGACCGTCAGCGAGTTGCGAAACGGGAAAAACCGCGCCGAAACCGTTTTGTCTTCACGCATCAAGCCCAACAAAATATGTTCGGGCGAAATATAATGCGAACCGTATTGCAATGCTTCATAGCGGGCAAAAAATACCACCCGCCGCGCCTTTTCTGTATAGCGTTCAAACATAAAAATAATTGCTTCAACTAATCTATAATCAAAATAATCGTGATAATTGAAGTCTGAACCTTATTGCCAAATTTTTCAAGTATTGAAATTTTGCGGACTTTTAAATATAGTTCCAAAGCGCGTAAAAATCCACATTTTATTGCGTTCGCAAATTTTCCAAAGGTTTGATTCGGCTTGCCTTAAATGCGGGATAAATCGTCGCTGCCAAACATAATAAAAATGCAATCAAAACAATCAACAAAACACTTGCAAAATGTAGGTGAAACGGAATGTAATTCAAAGAATAAACTTCTGCCGAAAGTCTGATGATTTGAAAATAATTGCCTAAAATGCAACTCGACAAACCCACAATAACACCGAGAAAAATCCCGATAAAACCAAGCAACAAACCTTCTATCAAAAAAATAAAAACCAAACTGCTTGTTTTCGCGCCGCAGGTTCGCAAAATGGCGATGTCCAATCTTCGTTCATTAACGAGTAGCGCAAGCGTCGTCGTAATATTCAAAGTCGCAATGAAAATTATCAGCGAAATAATTGCTAACGCAACTTTTCGTTCCAAACTGAGCGCGGCAAAAAGCGGTTGATTTGCCTCTTGCCAATCAACTACTTTGAAATTTTCGCCCAAATTGGAGCGAATTTCGTCAGCGATTTTATCGGCTTGATAAATGTCTTTGACGGAAATGCTCAAAAGTGTTGGCGTAAATTCTCGTTTGTTTGAGATTTTGGCAAAATCTTCGGGCGAAATATAAATCCAACTTGAGTCGTATTCATAAAGTCCTGTTTGAAAAATATCTTTGACGATAATTTTTGTGCGTTTCGGCTCAATTTGATTTCCAAGCGTAATAATTTCAGCATTATCGCCAACTTGTATGCCAAGTTTTTCGGCGAGTTTTGCGCCAACCGCAACAGTTCCAAGTTCCAATGTCCGAGTTTCAGGTTGTTGTGAACTTTGGACTTTGGACTTTGGACTTTGGACAACTCGAAGAATCGCGTAGCTTGATGAATCGTTGCCGATAATAAACGCGCTTTCGTAAGTTGTCGCCGTAATTTCTTTGATATTTTCTAATTTTTCGAGATTCGCTTTGATTTCGCGCCAATCCGAAATCTCTGTTCCTTCATTATTAAAAATCGAAATATGCGCCGTATTTGCCAAAATTTTGTCCTGCATTTCGTCGCTAAAACCACGCGCCAACGCATTGGCAATTATCAAACTCGCCACGCCTGCCGCAATGCCGACAACGGCGACAAGCGACGTGAAACGCGCCAAACTCTTGCGTCGGGCGCGAAAATATTTGAGCGCGAGTTTCAATTCAAAAGACATTTGTTAATGGTAAATGGTAAATGGTAAATGGTAAATGTCAGACGTTTTCGCTAAAATTTAATCTGAAATTTGGAATTTGGAATCTGAAATCTAGCAAATGCCTTTAAGCACGATAGAAGAAGCCGTCGAAGATATACACGACGGCAAAATGATAATAATTGTTGACGACGAAGACCGCGAAAACGAAGGTGATTTGGTCTGTGCGGCGGAAAAGATTACGCCTGAAATCGTCAATTTTATGATAACGCACGCCCGTGGACTTATTTGTCTGCCGTTGACCGAAGAGCGTTGCGACGAACTGAATTTGCCGATGCAAACGTCGGAAAACACTTCGGGTTTTGGAACTGCTTTTACCGTTTCAATCGAAGCAAAAGAAGGCGTAACGACGGGAATTTCGGCGGCTGACCGCGCTAAAACGATTTTAACCGCTGTTCACGCTGATACAAAACCGTTTGATTTAGCGCGTCCCGGACATATTTTTCCGCTGCGGGCAAAACGTGGTGGTGTGTTGGTGCGCGTCGGGCAAACTGAGGCAAGCGTTGACATTGCGCGAATCGCCGGACTCAATCCGTCCGCCGTGATTTGCGAAATTATGAACGAAGACGGCACGATGGCGCGATTTCCCGAACTCGAAAAATTTGCCGCCAAACACGATTTGAAAATTATCTCCGTTGCTGATCTCGTGCGTTATCGAATAAATAAAGAAACGCTTGTTCGGCGTGTCGTTGAAACTACTTTGCCGACTGACTTTGGGGTTTTTCGCGCATTGGCTTACGAAAATATTATGAACGGCGAAACACATATCGCGTTGGTTATGGGCGATGATTTTTCGCAGACAACCGAACCCGTTCTCGTGCGCGTCCAAACCGAGAATATTACGTTTGCAATGTTCGGTTCAAAACTTGGCGAAGCGTCGCAAGCGATACAGTCTTCGCTCAAAAAAATCTCCCAAGCGGAAAAAGGAGTTATTCTTTATATGCGCCAAAACCAGCATAATCTCGATTTGATACACCAATTGCAAACTTACGCCGTGATGCAGGAAAAAAATCTCGATTTTGCGGCAGCGCGGCGTGAAACAGGTTACGGAAATTTCCGCGATTACGGTATCGGCGCACAGATTTTAAACGATTTGGGTGTGCGTAAAATTCGCCTTTTGTCGAATCATCCGCCGCGCGTGAACGCACTCGATGCGT